>JAWOGT010000275.1:0-14886 GCA_046496585.1 Halopseudomonas sp. | reverse complement strand
ATCACCTTGCCCGGCATGCCTTCGCGCTCAAGGCAGCTCTGCAACGACTCAAGGATCTTGTTCAGCAGTTCCTTGCGATTACCGCGGGCACGGCGCACGGCGCGGTCGATCATGTTCGAGCGCATCGGATACATGGCCTTGAAGCCCAGATCCTCAAACTCGGTACTCAGGCTGTGCATGCCCAGGCGGTTGGCGATCGGTGCGTAAATCTCCAGGGTTTCCTTGGCAATGCGCCGGCGTTTCTCCGCTGCCAGCGCGTCCAGGGTGCGCATGTTGTGAAGACGGTCTGCAAGCTTGACCAGGATCACGCGAATATCGCGCGCCATGGCCAGGGCCATTTTCTGGAAATTCTCGGCCTGCGCCTCGGCCTTGGTCTCGAAGGTCATCTGGGTCAGCTTGCTGACGCCATCGACCAGCTCGGCCACGGTGTCACCAAACTGGGTGACCAGCGCCGTCTTGGGAATGCCGGTATCTTCAATCACATCATGCAGCATGGCGGCCATCAGGCTTTGATGGTCCATATGCATATCAGCGAGGATATGGGCTACTGCCAGGGGATGCGTGACGTAGGGTTCGCCGCTGCGCCGGGTCTGGCCGTCGTGGGCCTGTTCGGCATAGTAGTACGCGCGGCGGACCAGATCGACCTGGTCCGGCTCAAGATAACGGTCGAGCCGTTCGGCGAAAACCTCTATGCCTGACATAGGGCTCTCCGGGTAACGCGTGCGCAGCGTCCGGCGCCAGTGCTTGGCACACAAGGGTGGCCGGTCACTGACCTGCGCAAGGCGCTTACTCGTCCAGGTCTGATTCCATCGAGTACAGCGGTTCCTGCTGATCCTGAATGGCTTCCTGTGCCAAAATCTCGTTGGAAATCAGGCCGCCAGCGATTTCACGCAGGGCGACGACGGTGGGCTTGTCATTTTCCCAGGCAACCTTCGGCTCCTTGCCGCCGGTGGCCAGCTGACGCGAGCGTTTGGTGGCCAGCATAACCAGCTCAAAACGGTTTTCTACATTTTCCAGGCAGTCTTCAACGGTAACGCGGGCCATGGGTGTACTCCGGAACGGCTATAATTTCGTAACTCGACGCGCCCAGAACGGGTCGCCGGACCGTGTAGTGTACTGAATCGCGCCCTAGTCTGACAAGAGCGCGGCCAATATGCCTTGATAACGGTCTTGCTGGACCCTCTGGCTCAAGCGATGACTGCGCAAGATTGCCTTGAGATCATCCAGCGCCGTAGCGAACTCGTCATTGATGACCAGAAAGTCGTACTCCACGTAGTGGCTGATCTCGTCGCGAGCCTGCGCCATGCGTTCGTCGATCACGCCGTGGTCGTCAGTGCCGCGGTTAGTCAGGCGATCGTGCAGAGCCTCGCGCGAGGGTGGCAAGATGAAAATCGAGCGTGCCTGGGGCAGGGCGCGGCGCACCTGTTGCGCGCCTTGCCAGTCGATTTCCAGGATCAGGTCGTAGCCTTGAACGAGGGTTTTTTCCACCGCACTCTGAGAGGTGCCGTAAAGGTTGCCAAAGACTTCCGCGTGCTCGAGAAAATCCCCCTGCTGGACCTGATCGAGAAAGGTTTCGCGGTTGGTGAAGTGGTAATTGACGCCGTCCAGTTCGCCGGGACGTATGGCCCTGGTGGTATGCGAGACGGACACGCGCAGGCTGTCGAGTTGATCGATCAGCGCTTTTACCAGGCTGGTTTTGCCCGCACCCGAGGGCGCAGAAACGATATACAGGGTGCCAGTGGCTCGGGTCATCAGTGGGGTGTCCTGCGGGTCGACGGCTTGAATAATCCGGGGATTATAGGGGCATTGCGCTCCCGCGTCATGATTCGGCGTTTTACCCAGGCGGACTTGCCGCTATTCTAGCCGGTCAAGGCGCGTGCGCCGTCCTTTTTAGGGAGTGATGCATGATCTCGAAATGGCAGTGGTTGCTGGAGCAGTTGACTCGTATGCTCTGGGTGCGCGCCTCGCTATTCGCTGTGCTGGCGGTGTTCGCGGCGTTGCTCGCGGCCGTCGCTGAACAGGTGATGCCCAAAGATCTGCCGGTGAGTATCGGGGCGGATTCAGTAGAAACCATCCTCAATATTCTGGCCTCCAGCATGCTCACGGTGACGACCTTTTCCCTGACGGTGATGGTGTCCGCCTATGCGGCGGCTACCACCAGTGTCACGCCGCGCGCTATTCGCCTGCTGATGCAGGATACGACCACGCAAAACGTATTGGCCACTTTTCTCGGCTCTTTTCTGTTCAGTCTGGTCGGCATTATCGCCCTGAGCACGGAGATTTACGGCGAACGCGGGCGCATCGTGTTGTTCGCCTTCACCTTGCTGGTGATTTTGATGATTGTCATCACCATGTTGCGCTGGATCGATCACCTGTCGCACTTTGGTCGGGTCGGCGACACCACGGAGCGGGTCGAAGAGGCGGCGCTCAAGGCGCTGCAGGGCCGCATCGATAATCCCTGCATTGGCGCTCACCCGTGGCTGGACGGCCAGCTGCCAAAGGGCTTGCTCCCGCTCTATGCCGACAGTATCGGCTATGTGCAGCATGTCGATGTGGAAGAACTCTCCGAGTGTGCCCAGGAGTATGGGCTGCAGGTCTATGTCACCAGCTTGCCAGGCAGTTTTGTGCATCAGGCGCGGCCGCTCGCCTGGGTTACCGCTGGCGCTGAGAAGACGCAGCTGGAGGCGCTGCGTGGCACCTTCAGCGTGGCTAAGGAGCGCTCGTTCGATCAGGATCCGCGATTCGGGCTGGCGGTACTGGCCGAGATCGCGTCGCGGGCATTGTCGCCGTCCGTGAATGACCCCGGTACAGCGATCGACGTTATTGGCCGCGCCGTGCGTATTCTGTCCTGCTGGCCTGCCGATCAGCAGATTCAGCCGAGCAAGGAAGTCTGCTGCCCCTCGGTATGGATCCCGGCGCTGGGGCTGGAAGACTTGTTCGACGACATATTCACGCCCATCGCTCGCGACGGGGCAGCACTGATCGAAGTACAGGTACGGCTGCAGAAGGCTTTTCAGGCGCTGGGCGAGCGCGGCGGTGCGTTTCGTGCGGTGGCCGAGCGGCATGCGCAGCAGGCTTTCCGGCGTGCTGAAGCGGTCATGGTGCTGGATGACGATGTCGCGCTGCTGCGCGAACTGATCGCCGGGCCTCGGAACTGAGCCGGCCTCGTGCCGGTCACTGCTGCCGGCGCCACGCGATGCCAGAGAAGGCTGCGGCGCCCAGTCCGGGTATCAGCCCAGAGCGCCCCGCATACAGTGGTCGTCGGCTCATTCGATATTCTGCACCTGCTCGCGCATCTGCTCGATATACACTTTCATGTCCACCGCGGCCTGGGTGCTGCGGCTATCAATCGCCTTGGAACCCAGGGTGTTGGCCTCACGGTTGAATTCCTGCATCAGAAAATCCAGGCGTCGGCCCATGGCTACCTTGCCGCCGAGGACATGCCGGGTTTCGGTGATATGCGTATCGAGCCGGTCCAGTTCCTCGGCAACGTCAATCTTCTGCGCCAGCAACACCAGTTCCTGCTCTACCCGGGTGCCGTCCAGTTCCAGGCGCGCCTCATTGAATCGATCGATGAGTTTTTGCCGGTGGGCGTCGAGCAGGCTGGGCATCATCTGCCGCAAGCTGGCAACCCGCTCGGCGATGGCTTCGAGACGTTCCTCCAGCAGTTTTTTCAGCTCTGCCCCTTCGCGCGCGCGCTGCAGCTTCAATTCGCTGATGGCCTGGCTAAATAGCCTGGTCGCTTGAGCCGTCAGTTCCGCCTGATCGTCCTGGGCGCCGCCCAGGACCCCGGGCCAAGCCAGGAGCTCCAGCGGGTTGATGGCTGCCGGGTTGTCCAGCTGCTGGCTTATCTGGCTGGCAGCTGCGAGTAGTTGCGCCAGCAGCGGCTGATTCAGCTGCAGCCCACCCGCATTCTGCTGCGCGGGGTTGAAGCGCAGCGTGCATTCCAGCTTGCCGCGGGCAAACTCCTTGCGCAGGCGCTCGCGCAGCGAGCTTTCCAGCTCACGGAAAGCCTCGGGCAGACGCAGGCTCGGCTCCAGGAAGCGATGATTGACCGAACGGATTTCCCAGGCAAGGTTGCCTTGGTCTGTGCTCAATTCACAGCGCGAAAAGGCAGTCATGCTGTACACCATCGGTGGGCCTCATAATGCGTAAAAAGTGCGGAAAGAGTGCGAAAATGCAGACGCATTGTACCTGCGCGCAGTCACGGGTGTCGCCCCGCCTGCTGGCACCGTATAATCTTGAGTACACATACTTGCAGTACAAGGATTGAATAGATGAAACGTCCCAGTGGCCGTGAAGCCGATCAGATGCGTCAGGTAACCCTGACCCGACATTACACCAAGCATGCCGAAGGCTCGGTATTGGTAGAGTTTGGTGATACCAAGGTGATCTGTACCGTCAGCGTCGAGGCCGGCGTACCGCGTTTCTTGCGCGGCTCGGGCCAGGGTTGGATCACTGCCGAATACGGCATGCTGCCGCGCTCAACCGGCGGGCGCATGCAGCGCGAAGCCAGCCGTGGCAAGCAAGGCGGGCGCACCCTGGAAATTCAGCGTCTGATCGGCCGCTCGCTGCGCGCGGCGGTCGATCTGAAAAGCCTGGGGGAAAATACCCTGTATATCGACTGCGACGTGATCCAGGCCGACGGCGGTACCCGTACCGCTTCCATAACCGGCGCCTGCGTGGCCTTGGTCGACGCGCTGCGGGTCATGAAACAGCGCGGTTCACTGAAGAAAATCCCTGCCGTACAGATGATCGCCGCCGTCTCCGTGGGCATCTATCAGGGCGAGCCGGTACTGGATCTGGACTACCTGGAAGATTCCGCCGCTGATACGGATCTCAATGTGGTCGTCACTGACAAGGGTGGCTTCATTGAAGTGCAGGGTACTGCCGAGGCCGCACCGTTCAGCGCTGAAGAGCTGAATGCTATGCTGGCACTAGCCAGGCAGGGCGTTGATCAATTGTTCAGCCTGCAGCTTGCCGCGCTACAAGCCGAGTAGCCAGCGCAGCCGCTGGTTGCGGATGTTCATGTCAGGTTTCCAGCTCACGGTAGGGAGTCCAGGCCATGGTTGATGAAGCTCAAACGCTAGTGGATGCCAGTCTGCCCGGTCCGGAAGCGCGCAAGTGGGCCATGTTCGCCCATCTCTCGGGCTTTCTTGGTTGCCTGATTCCGTTCGGCAGCCTGATCGGGCCGCTGTTGGTCTGGCAGCTGAAGAAAGACCAGGATCCCTTTATCGATGATCAGGGCAAGGAGGCACTCAACTTCCAGATCAGCGTCGCGCTGGCCGGGTTGCTGTGTGTGCTGCTGATGGCGGTGGTGATCGGTTTTCTGTTGATTTGGGTGGTGATCATCGGGGCGGTGATCCTGATGATTATCGCAGCGATCAAGTCCAACGAAGGCAAGGCTTACCGTTATCCGTTCTGCTGGCGGATCATTCAGTAGCTTCAAGCTTCAAGCTTCAAGCTTCAAGCTTCACGCCGCGGGGTCGCGGCGTGAAGGGCTGGGCTTAAATGCTCAGGGTCCAGTCATAATCGATAATCACCGGGGCGTGCTGGGAAAAGCGCACGTCGCGGGGGATCTGGGCGTTGGTGACGAAGCGGCGCAGCCCGGGAGTCAGAATCTGATAATCGAAGCGCAGGCCGAGGTTCAGGCTCTCGGCCTGCTCGCTGTCCGGCCACCAGCTATACAGTTCTGCCTCGCGGGTCACTTCACGCAGGGCATCGACGTACCCCAGGTTGCCGAAGATCTCGTCCATCCAGGCCCGTTCCGGGGCCATGAAACCAGGCTCGTTCTGGCAATCGCGCCAGTTTTTAACATCCAGCTTCAAATGTGCACTGAACAGCGAGCCGCAATAGATGAATTCGCGACGCTTGCGCCGCTGTTTGTTCAGGTAGCCGGTGAAGTCATTCATGAACTTGAATTTCTGATTCAGGTCCGCGTCGCCATTGCGCCCGGAAGGCAGTAGCAGGCAGCCGACACTGACCTTGTCGAAATCGGCCTGGATATAGCGGCCATAGCGGTCCGCCAGCTCGAAATCCAGGCCCATGATGATCGCCTTGGGCGCTGTCTTGGTATAAATCGCGACGCCGCCCTGGCTGGGCACCTCAGCCTCGAAACAGTATTGCCAGTAACCGTCGATCCAGTAGGGATCCTGCTCCAGTTCCGGAGCAGTAACGCGAATGTCCTGCAGGCAGATCACATCGGCATCCTGTGTGCGCAGCCAGTCAAACAGACCCCGGGCAGCCGCCGCCTCGACGCCGTTGACATTCAGACTGATAATTCGCATACATGGCTCCCTCAAAATCGAAAGTGTATGATAACCGAGCTGGAGGGGCTTTTGTTAAGAAGAGGGTGAGGATGCAGGAATATCAGCGGGAATTCATACGTTTTGCTCTGGATAAGGAAGTGCTGCGCTTTGGCGAATTTACGCTGAAATCCGGACGCAAGAGTCCTTACTTCTTTAATGCCGGCCTGTTCAACACGGGCTCTGCACTGGGTCGTCTGGGCCGTTTTTACGCACAAGCCTTTGTGCACAGCGGGCTGGACGACGTCGACGTGATCTTTGGCCCGGCCTACAAGGGCATTCCGCTGGCGGCCGTCACAGCGGTTTCCCTGGCTGAAAGTTTTGATCGCGATGTGCCATACTGCTTCAACCGCAAGGAAGCCAAAGATCATGGCGAGGGCGGTACGCTGGTTGGCGCGCCACTGAAGGGTCGGGTACTGATCATCGACGATGTGATCACCGCGGGTACCGCCGTGCGCGAAGTGATGGAGATTATCAAGGCTGAGGGCGCTGAGCCGGCCGCCGTGATAATTGCCCTCAATCGCGAGGAGCGGGGCCAGGGTGAGCTGTCGGCCATCCAGGAAGTCGAGCGCGATTTCGGTATTCCGGTTGTCAGTATCGTCTCGCTGACCCAGGTTCTGGCTTTTCTGCAAGAAGACGCCGACTTGCGCCATCATCTGCCAGCGGTGCAGGCGTACCGCGCAAAATTCGGTATTTAGGATCGGCCGGACAGGATCGGCCGGACAGACTCCGCCGGACAGGTTCGGCAACCCCGTCGCAGATTTGCTGGCTATGCACTGGGAGCCAGGGCTCCAAGGACAGAGGTGTTGATTTTATGCTGAGGCCTTTTTCCGGCGTACTTGCCGGGCTGCTGATCACTGTCGCCGCTGTTGCTCAGCCGGCGCAGTTGTATCGCTATATCGATGACAAGGGCGTCACCGTGCTGGGCAACCGGGTGCCTGCGCAATTTATCAGCCGCGGCTATGAGGTGCTCGACAGCAGTGGGCGCGTCAAGGAAGTGATAGCCGCCGCGCCCACCCCGGCAGAACTCAAGGCCCACCGCGAGGCCAGCGAAGCCCAGGCGCGCCAGCTGCACGCCGACACCACACTATTGCGCCTGTATAGCAACCAGGCGGATCTGGACCGAGCCCACGCTCGGCAGTTGGCTCAGATAGACAGCCTGATCGAATCGACTCGCGGTGAGATTGACGCTATGCAAGATCAACGCGAAGCCTTGCATCAGCGTGCCGCAGTGCAGGAGCGAGCGGGTCACCCGATAGATGCCCAGCTGCTCCAGGACCTGACGCACACCGACGCAGAAACCCAGCGTCTGCAACGGCTCATCGACACCAAGCAGGGGGAGATCAAGCAGGTGCGCGCGCATTTTGTGCATCAGCGCGCACGCCTGGGTTACTTGCTCGGTGCCAATGACAGCGAGCGCTAGACCCTCTGCGCCGTATCCGTCAGGCGCCGTCGGGCAGGAGCCTTTCGAAGCCGCTGACGGCCGTGCGAAAGCTGAGCGGAATCGGGCTGGGCCGGCGGCTGCTTTGATCGGCGTGCACATAGACGATCTCGCCATTAACCAACAACTCGTCGCCGCGGTAAATCCCGATCAGAAACTGCATACTGGTATTGCCCAGGCGGGCAATACGCACCTGGACATCGAGCAGATCATCGAAGCGCGCCGGTGAGCGATATTCGAGCAAGGTTCGAACGGCAAAGAAATCACTGCCATTGACACCGGTTTCGCCGCTGTAGGTCTGCCCCATGGCGCGAAAGTACTCGGTAATGCCGACATCCGCGTAGGTCAGATAATGACCGTTGAAGACGATGCCCTGCATATCGGCCTCGGCCCAACGTACGCGTAACGGGTAACTGAAACGAAAGTCTTCCAGCTGCATCGGTCAGTCCTGTGCCTGGTTGGTAATCAAGGTGCCTACGCCGGTATCGGTGAAGATCTCCAGCAGCACCGCATTCGGTACCCGGCCATCGACAATGATGGCGCTACTGACGCCGCCCTGCACCGCATCCAGTGCACAGCGTATTTTCGGCAGCATGCCGCCGTAGATGGTGCCGTCGGCGATCAATGCGTCCACCTGGGCCGTGGTCAGGCCGGTCAGAACATTGCCCGCCTTGTCCATCAGCCCGGCGATGTTGGTCAGCAGCATGAGTTTTTCTGCCTGCAGCGCCTCGGCGACCTTGCCGGCGACCAGGTCGGCATTGATATTGTACGAGGCACCATCGGCGCCAACGCCAATCGGGGCGATGACCGGGATATAGTCGTCGGACACCAGCCGATTGATCAGCTTGGTATTGATCTCCACCACCTCGCCGACATGGCCAATATCGATAATCTCCGGCTTATCCATACCGGGGCTGTTGCGCGTGACCTTCAGTTTGCGCGCCTTGATCAGCCCGGCATCCTTGCCGGTGAGGCCGATGGCGCTGCCGCCATGCTGGTTGATCAGGTTGACGATATCCTTGTTGACCTGTCCGCCGAGGACCATTTCCACCACATCCATGGTTTGCGTATCGGTTACGCGCAGCCCTTCGATGAACTGGCTTTCGATATTCAGTCGCTTGAGCAGGTCGCCGATCTGCGGTCCGCCGCCATGCACGACCACCGGGTTGATGCCGACGGTTTTCATCAGCACGATGTCGCGCGCAAAGCTGTTTTTCAGCTCGTCGCTTTCCATCGCGTTGCCACCGTACTTGATGACGATGGTCTTGCCGGTAAAGCGCTGGATGTAGGGCAGGGCTTCGGTTAAGACCCGGGATACTTGGGTGGCGGCGTCACGACTCAACATGGTCTGTGTTTTTCTCCTGTCATAAGGCGGTGGATGTCGGGCTGCTGGGCAGCCCGGTAGCGCAAAGCAAGGCGCCGCCCTGTCAGCCAGGGCGGCGCCGGTAGGGTGTCAGAAGGTCAGTTGCAGGTCGCCGGCGACTTGTGCCAGCTGCTCGCGGAACAATTGCTGGATGCGTTCCAGCTCTTCGGGCTGATCGGCTTCAAAGCGCAACATCAGCATCGGCGTAGTATTGGACGCGCGAACCAGACCCCAGCCGGCGGGATAATCGACGCGGATGCCGTCCAGGTTAGAGACCTTGCCGGTGCCCCACTCAGCCTGCTTGCGCAATGCCTCGATGATCTCGAACTTGCGCGCCTCGCCGACGCGCACGTTGATTTCCGGGGTGACCAGGCCGATAGGGTAGTTAGCGAACATATCCGCGCTCTGCTCGGTATTATGCGTCAGGATCGACATCAGCTCCAACAGCCGGCAAGCGCTGTACAGGCCATCATCAAAGCCGAACCAGCGCTCCTTGAAGAAGATATGGCCACTCATCTCGCCGCCCAGCAGGGCACCGGTTTCGCGCATTTTTGCCTTGATCAGTGAATGCCCGGACTTCCACATCACCGGCCGGCCGCCCATGCGACTGATCAGCATCGGCAGGCGCCGTGAACACTTGATATCGAAGACGATATCGGCGCCCGGGTGGCGGGTCACGATGTCCTCGGCAAACAACATCAGCAAGCGGTCGGCGTAGATCATTTCACCCTTGGCGGTTACGACACCGAGACGATCCGCGTCGCCGTCCAGCGCTATGCCGACATCGGCTCCCTGCCGCGTGACCTCGGCGATCAGGTCCTCAAGGTTCTCCAGCTTGCCCGGGTCCGGATGGTGGTTAGGGAAGCTGCCGTCCACTTCGCAATACAGCGGCGTGACCTCGCAGCCCAGGCTCTCAAACAGTCGCTGTGCAATCACCCCACCGACACCGTTGCCGCAATCAATCACCACCTTGAGCGGCCGCACCAAAACGATATCTTCGCTGATCTGCAGGCGATAGGCCTCGAGCAGATCGAGTTGCTGGCGGCTCCCGGCGCCTTCGTGCAGATCCTGCTCGCGCAGGCGCCGGTGCAGATCGCTGATCCGCTGTTCGGCGAGCGTTTCGCCGGCAATCACAATCTTCAGGCCGTTGTAGTCGGCCGGGTTGTGGCTGCCGGTGAGCATCACCCCCGAGGTGGCTTCGCTGGTATGCGTTGCGTAATAGAGCACCGGTGTCGGCACCATGCCCAGGTCGGTAACATGACAGCCACTGTCCATCAGGCCACGAATCAACTGCTCGCTGAGCGCCGGGCCGGACAGCCGGCCATCGCGGGCGACCGCCACCTTGGCTTCACCGGCGGCGATGGATTCACTACCGATCGCGCGTCCCAGCCAGTAGACCGTGTCTTCGTTAAGGGTCGTGCCGACCACGCCACGGATGTCGTAGGCGCGGAAAATCTCCGCCGCTATCTCGGGGATCATGGGGCCAGCGGGTGGCGCGTCAGCCATACCAAAGGCGTCATCGTCAGTGTCGACGATATCGATATCCAGAATATCGTTGTGCGGCAAGGCCGCGCTGTCGTGTAGCGCGTCAGCCATGGGCCTGGAAGGCCTTCTGCCGGTGTCGTGGCGCTCCGGGCTGGGGCCCAGGGTGCGGCCACTACCGCTGGCCAGCTGCATGACGCTCTGCCCGACCGGCACCAGTGGCCCCAGTTGCAGGCCGGCGGCCTTGTGACCCTGGGTCAGCTGCAGCAGCACCTGGGCGTCGGCGTTCAGGCGCGAGGTCCAGCGGCGCTGCAGTTGCCACAGGCCGAGCATCAGGCCAAACAGGGCGAGCAGCACGGCGCCCAGCAACAGCAACGGATTGACCATGCCGGCGCTGAGCGCAGGGCCGGCCAGAAACTGGATGCTCCAGGTCGGATTGACGCTGGTCATCGACAGCGGTTCACCGAAGCCGTTGCCGGCCTGATACAGCGTTTGCGCCGTGGCGCCAGGAAAGGTCTGGGTCAGGGTGAGCTGGCCACTGTCGTCGGGCAGAGCGGGGAGTGCCGCGGTGAGCCGCTGCAGGTTGAAGACAGCGACCAGCGTACCGCCAATGGGCGCGTTCTCCGACGCGCGCAGGGGTTTGACGGCATACAGCCGCCATTGGCCATCCACGGGATGCACTTCCATGGGCACCGGCATATTGCGTTCCGCGCGGCGGATCATGTCCAGTGCCGCGAAGCTGAGGGGCGCGTCCTGCGCATCGGTCACTTTAGCGCGGCCAACGGCCTGGGTATAGATCGCCAGATTACTGGCCAGGTTGTAGCGCAGTAAGCGCTGCAGGCTGGCGCTACCCCCTTGCTGCAGGGCCACCTGTAATTGGGGGTTGGCGGCCAGCCGGCCGAGGTCGGCATCCAGCTGACGGATGCTCTGATTGAGCGCGCCGACCTGCTGGGTGGCATAGGTGTTGGCCATGTCGGTGCGGTAGCGTTCGCTGCCCATGCCGAACAGTGCGATCCAGATCGGAACGGCGGCCAGCGCCAGGCCCGCCAGCGCCAGCAGCAAGGGCACCAGGGTGCCGGGCAGGCTGGATCCTGCACGGGTCGTTTGTTGTTTTTGTAGCTTGCTCACTGCGTACCGCCTCCCTGCTGACGACGGGGTGAATGGTTAATGACTACCCGTATGACCGAAACCACCGGCCCCACGCTGACTGTTATCGAAGCGCTCAACGATGTCCAGTTGTGCTTGCACCACCGGCACCAGAACCAGCTGCGCGATGCGCTCACCGGGTTCTATGGTGAACGCCGTCTGGCTGCGGTTCCAGCAGGATACCATCAGTTCGCCCTGGTAATCGGAGTCGATCAGGCCGACCAGGTTGCCCAGTACTATGCCGTGCTTGTGACCCAGGCCGGAGCGCGGCAGGATCATCGCCGCCAGACCGGGATCGGCGATATGAATGGCCAGGCCGGTCGGCAACAGCCGGGTCTGGCCGGGTTCCAGCTGCAAGGGCTCCTGCAGCATGGCGCGCAGGTCCAGCCCGGCGGAGCCTTCGGTGGCGTAGTGCGGCAACGGCCACTGTTGGCCCAGACGCGGATCAATAACCTTGGCTTGAAGTGTGTGCATGCGGCTTCCTTACGGGATCTGAGGTGTGCTGGGCGGCCGCGCAAGTTGCTCGGCGATGAAGGCAATGATGTGTCTGGCCAGTTTTTGCTTGCTGGCGTGGGGCAGGCTGTGCTGTTGCAGCGCCCGGTCGATCAGGGTCACGGCGTTATCATCACTGTTGAAGCCGATGCCAGCCTGGCTCACGTCATTGGCAATGATCAGGTCCAGATTCTTGCGTTGCAACTTGTCCAGGGCATAGTCGAGCAGATCATGGGTTTCGGCGGCGAAGCCTACGCACCAGGGCCGCGGCTGCCCGCTGTCGGGGGCTGCCAGGCTGGCGAGAATATCCGGATTGCGCACCAGGTTCAGGCTCATGCCGTCACCGGACAGGGGGTCTTTTTTCAGCTTGTTGCCGGCGTAGTGCGCAGGCCGGTAATCGGCTACCGCAGCCGAGGCGATGAATACATCGGCTGGCAACGCCGCCTGGCAAGCAGCCAGCATGTCCTGGGCACTGATCACGTCCACGCGCTGGACGCGTGGCGGGGTCGGCAGGTTGACCGGGCCGGCGACCAGGGTCACCCGCGCACCGGCTTCAGCGGCGGCCTCAGCCAGCGCGAAACCCATTTTTCCTGAACTGTGATTGGAGATGTAGCGCACCGGGTCAATCGCCTCGCGCGTCGGGCCGGCGTTGATCAGCAGGTGCAAGCCAGCGAGGCTGCCGCGCTCGAAGCAGCCAGCGACCTGCAGGGCGATATCCGTCGGCTCGAGCATGCGCCCCAGGCCGATGTCGCCACAGGCCTGTTCGCCAGCGCCGGGACCGAAGATGCTGACGCCGCGTTGCAGCAGGGTAGCGAGGTTGGCCTGGGTCGCGGCATCACGCCACATCGCCTGATTCATCGCCGGGGCCAGGGCAATCGGTGCATCGGTGGCCAGCACCAGGGTGGTCAGCAGGTCATCGCCGCGCCCGTGTGCCAGGCGTGCCATCAGATCAGCGGTGGCGGGTGCGATCAGTACCACATCAGCCCAGCGCGCCAGCTCGATATGCCCCATCGCCGCCTCGGCGGCCGGATCGAGCAGGTCACCATGCACCGGGTGACCCGATAGTGCCTGCAGCGTCAGCGGGGTAATGAATTCACGCGCGGCCTGGGTCATGACCACCCGCACTTCGGCGCCCGCGTCGCGCAGCCGGCGGATCAGCTCCGCGCTTTTGTAGGCGGCGATACCACCACTGACACCCAGAAGAACCCGTTTGTTGACCAGCCGCTGCATGCTTGACTCCTGACCCGCGCGCCCATATTCCAGCCCGGCAAGAGTGCCTAGGGCCGCATTTCGCTGTGCACGCAGGTATCGACCCGCTTAGCTCCAGCTTTTATACTGCGGTCATCTTACACCGCACGAACAGGAAGTACGTGCCTGACTAGCAGGGAAATGCTGATGCCCATTACTGACTGGCCGCTGGCCGAACGCCCGCGGGAAAAACTGATCAATCAGGGCGCCGCTGCGCTGTCGGACGCCGAATTGCTGGCGATCTTTCTGCGTACCGGCCTACCCGGCCGCAGCGCGGTAGACCTGGCGCGTGATTTGCTCACTGGATTTGGCAGTTTGCGCGCCTTGGTGCAAGCGGACATGGGGTTGTTCTGCCAGCATCCGGGGCTTGGGCCAGCCAAGTTCGTGCAGCTGCAGGCGGTCATGGAGATGGCGCGTCGGCATTTGTTCGAAGAGCTCAAGCGCGGCACCGCGCTGACCTCGCCTGGCGCGGTGCGGCAATACCTGCGCAGTCGCCTGGCGCATCTGCCGCACGAGGTGTTTGCCTGCCTGTTTCTGGATAATCAACACCGGGTGATTGCCTTCGAAGAGCTGTTTCAGGGCACACTGGACAGCGCCAGCGTTTATCCGCGCGAGGTGCTCAAGCGCGCACTGTCACTGAATGCCGCTGCGGTCATTCTCACCCACAACCACCCCTCGGGCGTGGCCGAGCCGAGCCAGGCGGATCAGCTGCTCACCCGGCGCCTCAAAGAAGCCCTGGCGCTGGTGGATATACGTGTGCTTGACCATCTGGTGGTGGGGGACGGAGAGCCGGTTTCATTCGCTGAGCGGGGCTTGCTATAATACAAAAATAATCAAAAGTCGTTGCTTGCGGGGCGTTCTTTTGGTATAAAGCTCCGCTCTTCTCGGGGCTGCGCCTGCACAGTTGCATTTGCAGGTCGGCATAAAGGTTTGCCCCGGCTGGAAAATACATTTTTTATGGCTTCCAACCAGTTCGGGTTGGGCAAGTGGTTGGAGAGGGTTAACCATGTCTCGAGTATGTCAGGTGACCGGTAAAGGTCCAGTGACTGGGAACAATGTTTCCCACGCTAATAACAGAACCAAGCGTCGTTTTCTGCCTAACCTGCAGCACCATCGCTTTTGGGTAGAGTCAGAGAAGCGTTTCGTGCGTCTGCGCACGTCCACCAAGGGTATGCGTATTATCGACAAGCGCGGCATTGATGTCGTCCTGTCCGAAATGCGCGCCCGCGGCGAAAAAGTTTAAGGAGCAGTCCCATGCGTGAATTGATTCGTTTGATTTCTTCTGCCGGTACTGGTCACTTCTACACTACCGACAAGAACAAGCGTACTACGCCCGACAAGATCGGCGGAGCGGGCCGAGTCGTCGAGTTCGCAGCCGCGCGCCTCCAGCTCGGCCCGCTCGGCGGCCG
>JAWOGT010000387.1:0-9847 GCA_046496585.1 Halopseudomonas sp. | reverse complement strand
GCTGATGACAACCATGGTGGTGTTGGATTCGGGCGTCTCGCTGGAGACCCCCATCACCATCAGGGAGCAGGATCGCGACACCCTCCGCAATAGCGGCTCTCGCCTGCGCATCGACCAGGCGACCCTGCCGCGTCGCGAGATGATGATGGTCGCTCTGATGAGCTCGGATAATCGCGCCGCCGCCGCTCTGGCGCGGACCTCACCCGGTGGGACGCGCAGCTTTGTCGACGCGATGAACCGCAAGGCCCAGGCCGTCGGGATGCACGACACCTGGTTTGCCGACAGCACCGGGCTGGACAACCGCAACCGCTCGACCGCCGAGGTCCTCAGTGATAGCTGGTCGTAACGATTAGTCGAGTACGCCTGAGCGGTTGGTGAACAAATAGTTAATATAGAACCCTACCCTTTCTCACCGCTGATTCCCTGACGACCATCAAAACCCGACGTACCCGCTGAGACGCTTGAATAGCGGGTCCCGAAGAAACGTTATTCTGATGCCAATTATTTATACGGTTTTATTCTAACTCTGGATCAAGCTCGCCCGGTCTTAATTGAAGTTGAATGCCGAGCAAAAACTTGCGGAGGATCTGATCTTTGCATTCTCGGTAATTCTTATTGCCGGGCTTGCGGAAAAAAGCACTTAGTTCATGCTTGCTCAAACGAAAGTCGGCTAATTCCAACAGCTGTAAAACGCCTTCAGCCTGTAAATTGAGAGCGATCCGCAATTTTTGCAACACCATGTTGTTGTTAAGGCGCTCTTCTCGCGGGGGTTGCGCTCCCTCACGCTTGCCACGCTTGACGTTTATAAAACCATTCAGGAAAGTCAGCATTTCACTGTCAGTCATTGTCAGAAAACCGTCGTCTTCCTCTCTTTTTAACCAGGCCGCTACCTGCTCTTCGCTCACGTCCCTATCGGCCAAGGCGAGTATGTCGATCACCGCGCTGTCTTTTAAATCAAACGCATAACGTAAGCGGCGTAAAATATCATTGTTGGTCAAAATGCAATTCCTGGTTTTCAGCTAAGCCAAAGGTCTTCAGACCGTAACTGGGGGTTTGGGTTTTACTGATGTGAAACGGTATTGCTGGACGGGCTTGAACGCCCTAAACCGCAAAACACTTAACTGTAAAAGGCTTCAACCGTGCCCTTCAGCGTGATCAGCAGTGGCTGTCCGCGGCGGTCCAGTGCTTTAGGCGAAGGGGTTTTTATCCACCCTTCGCTGATGCAGTACTCCTCGACGTTGATACGCTCTTTGCCATTCAACAGAATGCCCACATCATGGTCGAAAATCGCTTCGACATAATGGGGGCTACGGGGATTGGTCGACAGTCTATCCGGTAAAGGAGGTAGCGATTTAGCATCGTTCATGCGGTGGTCCTGATCGGGAATAAAGAAACTATCTTAGACAGTAAAGAACGAGCACTCAAGAACCGCAGCACGGTTTTCAGCGCCGCCAAATGACGGCGGGCGGCCATTTGGCGGCTACACCCCTATTGCCCAGGAATTTTGCGCTACAATGCGCGGGTCTAGCCAAAACGGGTGCTCTATGAAAGTGTGTGGCGTTGAAATCAACAGTAATGATGTGAATCTGTGTTTGTTGTCGCTGACCGACGAGATTTTTGAGCTGCCTGATTGTCGCTCCAGGCGGCTGACGTTGACCGACATCAACAGCACACGCGAGCTGCGCTATTTTCAGCAGACCTTTGCCAAGTTGATGCAGGATTACCACGTGGACCGGGTGGTGATCCGCCAGCGACCGATGAAGGGCAAATTTGCCGGCGGCGCGGTGGGTTTCAAGCTGGAAGCGGCCATCGAACTGATCAGCGATCTGGACGTGATAATCATGTCTACAACCGATATCAAGGAATCATTGAAGCGCAACCCGATACAGATTGATTATGCCGAAACGGACCTCAAGGCCTTTCAGGAGGTTGCCTTTAATACGGCCTATGCTCATCTGATGAAAGACAAGTACGCCGCGAAGGAAGCATAGGGGCGCCAGAGCTTCTATGCTCTGGCCATGCGCTCGATCCAAAGTCGCCCTCTGGAGATAGCCCCCGAATGCCACCGTTGAAACCTGCCAGTGCTGGTCTGAAGATACGTCTGTTCCAGATCATTTTCGAATCCGACACGCGCGTGGGCAAGGGTTTCGATATTGCCCTGGCCGTCCTGATCCTGCTCAGCGTCAGCGTGGTGCTGCTTGATAGCGTGCAGGCCTATCATCTGCGCTACGGCGAACTGTTCTATTATGCCGAATGGGTCATTACCGCGCTGTTCACCCTCGAAATAGGACTGCGCATCTACTGCCTGGAAAAACCCATGCAGTATCTGAAAAGCTTTTATGGCGTGATCGATTTGCTGGCAGTGCTGCCAACCTGGTTAGCGCTCGTGTTGCCGGGCGCGCAGACGCTGGTGGTCATTCGCCTGTTACGGACATTGCGTCTGTTGCGGGTGCTGGAAATGATGTCGCTGGTTGGCCAGGGGAAGTTGCTGATCGATGCGCTAAAGCGCAGCCGCGGCCAGATCTTTCTGTTCCTGTTCGCGGTGATGATGCTGGTGACCATTTTCTCGTCGATGCTGTATCTGATCGAACCACCCGAGGCCGGCTTCACCAGCATACCCAAGGCCATCTACTGGGGTATCGTCACCCTGACGACCGTAGGCTACGGCGACATCACACCGGTAACGGCCCTGGGTCAGTTCATATCCATGATGATCATGCTGACCGGTTATTCGATCATCGCGTTACCGGTCGGCGTCTTCTCGGCCGAAGTGATTCAGGCATTGCGCAACGAGCGCTACTCGGATGAAGCCTGCCCCGGATGTGGGAAACATCAGCACGAGAAGAACGCCCGGTACTGCAAATTCTGCGGCACCTGGCTTGACGAGAAAACGCCCGACCCGGATGCGAGCTAGAGCATCACACGTGACACCTCGAGTACCCGACCGTCTACGGTGCGTTGAAGTTTGTCCTCGATCTCGCTACAGATCGATTCCACCTTCTGCGGCGATGTCGCCACCACCACAAAGGACCACTCACTGGATTCGAGCCGATCAAGGTCACCGCTTTCACATACCGCGATCGCCGGCGTGCGGCCGAAGCGCTCGTGCAGGCCGCCCATACGCCGGCGTTTTTCCTTGAGCGAGCCACATCCTGGTAACGAGAACTGCATTGTCAGCACAGCTATGTTCACTCTACCTCCCCCTGCCCCAGAAATTGTACTCTGACCTCAATTATTCCCCTCTACAATAAGCTGGCGCTGATCGTTGAACTCAGGAGCTTACATGCTGCTTCGTCTAGGCGCCGTGCTGGCGCTGTCTTACCTGGTGATTATGCTGCTGATATGGCTGTTTCAGGAACAGCTGTTGTACCTGCCTGGCCAGGGTCGCGAGCATCTCGCAACGCCGGCGGATATCGGGCTGGATTGGCGAGCGGTGGCGCTGACCACCGAAGATGACCTTCTGCTCGATGCCTGGTGGCTGCCGGCGGAGCATCCGCGTGCGGCCCTGCTGTTTCTGCATGGCAATGCCGGCAATATCTCACACCGGCTGGCGTCTCTTCAGCAGTTCAACCGGCTCGGGCTATCAGTACTGATTCTCGATTATCGGGGCTATGGTAAAAGCCAAGGGCGCCCCTCCGAGGCAGGCACGGCGCTGGATGCCGATGCCGGCTGGCGCTGGCTGAAAGAGGACTCCGGCCATGACCCTGACCGGCTGGTGATCTTCGGCCGTTCTCTGGGGGCGGCTGTAGCGGCCGAGTTGGCCACCCGCACCGACCCGGCGGCGTTGATTCTAGAGTCGCCGTTTCGCTCGGCGCCCAAGCTCGGCCAGCGGCTCTACCCCTGGCTGCCGGTGCGTGCCCTGGCGCGGCTGAATTACCCGACGATCGAATACGTCACGCAGCAGAGTGCGCCGCTGCTGGTCATCCACAGTGCAGATGACGAGATAATACCCTTCGCTGAGGGGCTGGCCGTATATAAAGCCGCGCCATCGCCAAAAACGCTGCTAACCATTCAGGGCGGCCACAACACCGGCTTTCTGCGCAGCGAGGCCACCTACCTAGGCGGTATTGACGATTTTTTGAGTGGCGCAGGCTTGAACGCCAGGCCACAAAGAATTCAGGGTCAGGCAGTCCTTGCCAAAAAAGGAGGGAGTGCTGATCAAGCGAGCTTGGCCAGTGGGTCGAATTTATAACACGGGGGCGCAGCAGTGGCAAAGTGCTAGCCGGCATTTGCGGGTATAAAAAAGCCCAGGCAAATGCCTGGGCTTTTAGTTACTGCGGGTAGTGCTTAAACGTTTTCGGCGTCGATCGCTTCAACGTCCTTGATCGACAGCTTGATACGGCCGCGGTTGTCCACGTCCAGTACCAGTACGCGAACCATCTGGCCTTCGGTCAGGACGTCGGTGACTTTCTCGATGCGCGCGTTGGCGATCTGCGAAATGTGCACCAGGCCGTCTTTGCCGGGCAGGATGTTGACGAAGGCGCCAAAGTCGACGATGCGCTCTACCTTGCCTTCGTAGATCTTGCCGATTTCCGCTTCTGCGGTGATCTCGTCAACCCGTGCCTTGGCAGCGTTGGCGGCGTCCTTGGTGGGAGCGAAGATCTTCACGGAACCGTCGTCGGTGATGTCGATGGAAGCACCGGTTTCTTCGCAGATACCGCGAATGGTGGCGCCGCCCTTGCCGATCACGTCGCGGATCTTGTCGGAGTCGATCTTCATGCTGATCATGGTCGGTGCGTTGGAAGACAGCTCCTTGCGCGACTCGCTGAGGATCTGGTTCATCTGGCCGAGGATATTCAGACGCGCTTCCAGGGCCTGGCCCAGGGCGAGTTCCATGATCTCTTCGGTGATACCCTTGATCTTGATGTCCATCTGCAGGGCAGTAACACCCTTGCTGGTACCGGCTACCTTGAAGTCCATGTCGCCGAGGTGATCTTCGTCACCAAGGATGTCGGTCAGAATCGCGAACTTCTCGCCTTCCTTGACCAGGCCCATGGCGATACCGGCTACCGGAGCGCTCAACGGCACACCGGCATCCATCAGCGCCAGGGACGCGCCACATACGGAAGCCATGGAGCTGGAGCCGTTGGACTCGGTGATTTCCGATACCACCCGAATGGTATAGGGGAAGTCATCCATGTTCGGCATCACGGCAGCGATACTGCGGCGCGCCAGACGGCCGTGGCCGACTTCACGACGACCGGTGCCGCCCATACGACCGCACTCGCCTACCGAGTAGGGAGGGAAGTTGTAGTGCAGCATGAAGGGGTCTTTCTTCTCGCCTTCCAGGGTGTCCAGCAGCTGTGCGTCACGGGCGGTACCCAGGGTGGTAACTACCAACGCCTGTGTTTCACCACGGGTGAACAGCGCCGAGCCGTGGGTACGATCCAATACGCCGACTTCGATGTTCAGCGGGCGTACGGTCTTGGTGTCACGACCGTCGATACGCGGGTTGCCGTTAACGATGCTTTCGCGCACGGTGCGGTACTCGATCTCGCCGAAGGCGTCTTTGACGTCACTGGCAGAAGGCTTGCCTTCGGCCTGCTCGCCAGCCAGCGCGGCAATAGCATGCGAGCGCAGCTCACCCAGGTGGGTGTAGCGGGCCATCTTGTCGGTAACCGTGTAACCCTCGGCGATACCGGCACCATACTGCGACTTGATCGCGTCCAGCAGCACGGTGTTTTCCGCGGCGGCGGTCCAGTCCCAACGAGCCTTGCCAGTTTCAGCGGCGAGTTCCTTGATGGCTTGAACAGCGGGTTGGAATTCCATGTGGGCAAAGAGGACGGCACCGAGCATCTGGTCTTCGGTCAGCTCTTTGGCTTCGGATTCAACCATCAGTACGGCGTCTTCAGTACCAGCGACGATCATGTCCAGACGCGAGTCTTTCAGCTGTTCGTAAGTAGGGTTGAGGATGTAGCCGTTGTTGGCGTCAAAGCCAACGCGTGCGCCGGCGATAGGACCGTCGAACGGGATGCCGGAGATGGCCAGGGCGGCGGAGGTGCCGATCAGCGCGGCGATATCCGGATCAGTGGTCTTGTCAGTGGAGACGACAGTACAAACGACCTGGACTTCGTTCATGAAGCCTTCGGGAAACAACGGGCGGATCGGACGGTCGATCAGACGCGAAGTCAGGGTCTCTTTTTCAGTCGGACGGCCTTCACGCTTGAAGAAACCACCGGGGATGCGGCCGGCGGCGTAGGTCTTCTCGATGTAATGAACTGACAGAGGGAAGAAGTCACGACCGGAGTCGGCTTTCTTGGCGCCGACTACAGTACACAGAACGGTAACGGCATTGTCGATGCTGACCAGTACGGCACCAGAGGCCTGACGGGCCATACGGCCGGTTTCCAGGGTGATGGTGTTGTTGCCTAACTTGAATTGTTTGATAACCGGTTTCACGGTGTGCTCTCTCTGTATTTGCCTTTGGGGAAACTCTGGGCACAACCGGGTTTCGGACCCGGTCATGTCCAAACGGGACTGGTCGCTTAGCGACGCAGACCCAAACTGCTGATCAAGCTGGCGTAACGCGGAATGTCTTTCGACTTCAGGTAATCCAGCAGCTTACGACGCTGGTTTACCATCCGGATCAGACCACGACGGGAATGGTGATCCTTCTTGTTTTCCTTGAAGTGACCCTGCAGCTTGTTGATGTTTGCAGTCAACAGCGCTACTTGGACTTCCGGAGAACCGGTGTCACCTTCGCCACGTGCGTATTCGGTTACGATTGCAGCTTTCTCTTCGACGCTCAGTGCCATGATAGCTTTCCTCTGAGTGAACAGGCCGGGACAAAAATCCCGTGTTTTAAATCGAGGAGTGACCGTGCCTGTTAACAGCCACCCTCGTTGTGACCCTGATGGGTCAACTTCTTTTAGCGGGCTCGGCGGGTTGGGCTGAATCCGCTTGGATTCCCGCCTGGGCGGGAATCCAATGGTTATCCGTTGAAGCGCATAAGCCGCTTCGGTGTGACCCGGGCATCATCGGTCATTTCGCCAATACCGATAAACTGGCCATTCGGATCGCGCAAACGGACCATGCCGAAGGCGGGGCTGCCGGGGACCCGGACGGCCTGGCCGTGGTTCAGGTAGTAGGCGGTCTGCTCGGTCAGCTCGACTTCGGGCCAGTCTTCCAGGCCGCAGTCGCTGGGCAGCAGTAAATGATCCAGCGCCAGGTGCCCTCCCTCGGCATGCAGTGCCTCGAGGGTTTCCAGTGTCACGGCTTTGCTCAGATCAAAGGGCCCGGCCTGAATGCGGCGCAGCTCCGATACGTGCGCGCCACAGCCCAAGGCATTGCCCAAATCTTCGACTAGCGTGCGAATGTAGGTGCCCTTGGTACAGTGCACTTCCAGCCGCAGGCGATCGCCTTCCAGGCCGAGTATTTTCAACTGCTTGATAGTAACAGATCGCGGCTTGCGCTCCACTGTTTCGCCGGCGCGGGCCAGCTTGTAGAGTGGCTGGCCTTCGTGCTTGAGCGCGGAGTACATCGGCGGGATCTGCAGGATGTCACCGGTAAACTGCGGCAGCAGGGATTCGACCTGTTCCAGAGTGACGTTAACCGGTTTGGTTTCCAGCACATCACCTTCGGCATCGCCGGTGGTGGTGGTCATGCCCAGCCGCGCTTCGGTCACATAGGCCTTGTCAGCGTCGAGCAAGTACTGGGAAAACTTGGTGGCTTCACCCAGGCACAGCGGCAGTACGCCACTGGCCAGCGGATCAAGGCTGCCGGTATGCCCGCCCTTGGCGGCATTGAACAGCCAACGGACCTTTTGCAGGGCATTGTTGGAGCTCATGCCCAGGGGCTTGTCGAAAATCAGGACGCCGTCGATATCACGGCGTTTACTACGCGGTGCCGACAAAGCTTACTCCTCGTCTTCCGGTTTATGACTGCGGTCTTCGGCCACGGCGCGTTCGATCAGCGACGACAGGTGCACGCCACGGCGCACGCTTTCGTCGTAATGGAAGTGCAGTTGCGGCACGCTGCGCAGCTTCATGACCTTGCCCAGCTGCATACGCAGAAAGCCGGCCACACCCTTGAGGATCGACAGGTTCTGGGCGATGTCTTCATCGCTGTCCTTGTCCATCAGGGTGATATACACCTTGGCGTGGGCCAGATCGCGGCTCACTTCGACAGCGGTGACGGTGATCATGCCAACGCGCGGATCGCGAATATCGCGCTGCACCAGAATCGCCAGCTCACGCTGCATCTGGTCCGCTACGCGGTGGGTACGACTGTTTTCATTTGCCATGACATTCTGTCTCTGACTGCCTGTGGCAGCCTTAAAAAATCTAAACTGCGGAAACGTCAACGGCAAGTCCGTCGATCTGCTTGCGCAAACCGCCGAACCTGCCGTGTGACGCCGCTAACAGCGGTTACAGACTGCGCTGTACCTGGATGCGCTCAAACACTTCGATGCGGTCACCGGGTTTAACGTCATTGTAGTTCTTCACACCGACGCCACATTCCATGCCGTTACGCACTTCGGCGACGTCATCCTTGAAGCGACGCAAGGATTCCAGCTCGCCTTCATAGATGACCACGTCCTGGCGCAATACGCGGATCGGACGGTTACGGTGGATGGTACCTTCAATAACCATACAGCCTGCCACGTCGCCAAACTTGGGCGAACGGAACACGTCACGTACTTCGGCCACACCGAGGATCTGCTCGCGAACGTCGCTGCCGAGCATGCCGCCCAGGGCCTTTTTCACGTCATCGATGATCTCGTAGATCACGCTGTAGTAGCGCATATCCAGACCTTCGGATTCGACGATCTTGCGCGCTGTTGCATCGGCCCGCACGTTGAAGCCAAAGACCACGGCGTTGGAAGCCAGTGCCAGGTTGACGTCAGTCTCGGTGATCCCGCCGACGCCGCCGGAGATGATCTTGACCTGGACTTCGTCGTTACCCAACTCGTTGAGCGAGCTTTGCAAGGCTTCCAAAGAACCACGTACATCGGACTTAAGGACGATGTTGAGGGTCTTCTTCTCATCCTGGCCAAGGTTGTCAAACATATTCTCCAACTTCGAGGACTGCTGACGGGCCAGCTTGATCTCGCGGAACTTGCCCTGACGGAACAACGCCACTTCACGGGCCTTCTTCTCGTCGGTAACCACGGTCAGCTCATCGCCGGCATCCGGGGTACCATCCAGGCCGAGAATCTCGACCGGGATAGACGGGCCAGCTTCCTTGATCGGCTTGCCGTTTTCGTCATACATGGCACGTACGCGGCCATAGTTGACGCCGGCCAGGACGATATCGCCCTGACGCAGGGTACCGTTCTGAACCAATACGGTAGCCACCGGACCACGACCCTTGTCCAGACGCGATTCAACCACTACGCCGCGGCCAGGTACTGACGTCTGGGCTTGCAGTTCAAGGATTTCGGCCTGCAACAGAACGGCTTCCAGCAGTTCATCAATACCCGTACCGACCTTGGCCGATACCGGCATGAACATGGTGTTGCCGCCCCACTCTTCCGGGATCACATCGAGCGCCGCCAGGGCGTTCTTGATGCGGTCCATATCAGCGTCTTCCTTGTCGATCTTGTTGATCGCAACGACCAGCGGCACACCGGCAGCCTTGGCGTGCGCCACGGCTTCTTCGGTTTGCGGCATCACGCCATCGTCGGCCGCAACCACCAGAATCACGATATCAGTGGCCTTGGCACCACGGGCACGCATGGCGGTAAACGCCGCGTGGCCGGGGGTATCAAGAAAGGTGACCATGCCACGCTCGGTTTCAACGTGGTAAGCGCCAATATGCTGGGTGATACCACCGGCTTCGCCGGAAGCCACCTTGGCACGACGGATATAATCGAGCAGCGAGGTCTTGCCATGGTCAACGTGACCCA
>JAWOGT010000383.1:0-12077 GCA_046496585.1 Halopseudomonas sp. | reverse complement strand
GGTGTGATCATCCTCGGACCACGTAAGGGCAAGTACGGCGCCAACGGTCAGATCAATGCGATCCCCGGTGCCAACCTGCCGCTGGCTACCCTGGGTACCTTCATCCTCTGGCTGGGCTGGTTCGGCTTCAACGGCGGTTCGCAGCTGATCGTGTCGAATATCGAAGATGCCAACGCCGTGGCCCAGGTGTTCGTCAATACCAATGCCTCTGCCGCAGGTGGTCTGATTGCTGCCCTGGTGGTCGCGCGTATCCTGTTCGGCAAGGCCGACCTGACCATGGCGCTGAACGGCGCGCTGGCCGGGTTGGTCGCCATCACTGCTGATCCGCTGTCCCCTGGTGGATTCCAGGCCACGCTGATCGGTGCGGTCGGTGGTGTGCTGGTGGTGTTCGCCATCCTCGGCTTTGACAAGATCAAGATTGACGATCCGGTCGGTGCCATCTCCGTCCACGGTGTGGTCGGTATCTGGGGTGTGTTGGCGGTCCTGCTGACCAACAGCGAAGCCACCATCGGTGGTCAGCTGTTGGGCATCATCACCATCTTCCTGTGGGTGTTCATCACCAGCCTGATTCTCTGGACCATTCTCAAGGCGGTCATGGGTATCCGGGTTACCGAAGAGGAAGAGTACGGCGGTGTGGACTTGTCCGAGTGCGGTATGGAAGCCTACCCCGAGTTCACCAGCAGCAAGAAGTAACGCTGGCTGAGACTCCTCACGCAATACCCAACAGGGCGCCTTCAGGCGCCCTGTTTCGTTGCCGCGGCGAACCCCTTGCAAGGCTCTCACGGGCCAGAACCAACTCAGGCTAAACTAACCAGAGGGCATGAGGTCATAGCGGTAACGCAACCTTATGTGGACTGGAGCTGAATATGGTGGATAGAAAAATGCAGGCAGAAACCTACGAGCAGTTGATTGAATGGACTGGCGCGCTACACCGCAATCTGGCTGAGCGTCTGGAACAAGGCCTGGCCGGTGAACCCGGTGAGAAGGCCAAATGGTTGCTCGAGTATCTGGCTGATCATGAGCGCAAACTCAATGATGTGGTGAGCAAGGTCAGCAAGCACGGCAATGCTGGCGCATTACACACCTGGTTGTATGAGCATCTGAGTGAAAAGCTGCCGGCGGACAAGCGCCAGACGCTGTCTTTTGTCGGCATGAGTTTTGAGGACATCAGCGACGAGATTTTTGTCATTCATAACCAGTTGCTAGACCTGTACCGTTCCGCCGCCGGACGCGCTCCAACGCCCGAAGTACGTGAGCTGATGGAGGAATTGCTGGAGCTGGAAGAGCACGAAACCCTGCGTCTGGCCAAGCAGGTTGATAGTGTGCGGGCGATGTGATCCGCTTACCGCCCGGCAAGTGCGGTGCGGTTGTTTAACTCAAGAGTCTGGATCACTAGAATCTTGCACCTTTATGGTAACGGTATGCCCTCATTTTAGGCGTCTTCGACCGAAGACGTCGTTCTGGCCAGCCTTAACATCAGTTTTGAATACAGCTAAGATTATGATTCGCTTGGCTATTTTTAGATATTGTGAAAGCTGGCATTAAGCGTGCATTGTCTTATTGTGAAACGGGATGAGTCGTTATGACTTATGACGCATCACACAATAGGAGTTGCACCTAGGCGAACTAGGGTTCCGGTCTGACACACTCAGATGCTGGTCCGAGAGTTTTCCGGTTCTCAGGACGAGAACTACACGGCGGGATAAAAGCCCGGGAGATCGTCATGACGACGCGTCCCCGTCTTTTTTTCATCGTGTAGGAGTTGGACTATGACCGCCCCATTGATCCGTACTGTCCGCAAGACTCTGGCGGGTGCCAGTCTGGCTGCCGCCCTGTTGATCGCTCCCTTTGCCGTCCAGGCCGCTGAAAAGTTGACCATAGGGACCGTCGTGTGGGCCGGTTACGGTCCGTTCTACGTAGCCGACGAGCTGGACCTGTACAAGCAGTTCGGCCTCGACGTCGATTTGCAGTTCTTCAACGATCCAGCATTGATTCCCTCGGCGATGGCCAGCCGTGCAGTCGACGGCGGCATGTTGACCTACGACCAGGTGGTGGGGGCGGTGGCCAAGGGGCTTTCTCATAAAGTGGTCATGCCAATCGATTTTTCCGATGGCGGTGACGCTATCGTCGCCGACGTGTCGATCACCTCGGTGGCTGACTTCAAGGGCAAGCAGGTGGGGTACAACCCTCTGTCGCCATCCGACTTTCTGTTGGCCTACGCTCTGCAGATCAACGATATGAGCGAAGCGGATATCCGTCCGGTGAACATGACGCCTGAAGCGATTCCCAGCGCCATGGCGTCCGGCAATCTGCCGGTTGGCGTGACCTATGAGCCGAACGTGTCGCAGATTATCGGCATGGGCGCTGGTGAACGTTTCCATGTGGTGTATTCCTCCCGCGAAGCGCCGGGCCTGATTACCGACGTGCTGGTATTTGACCAGCGTGTGATTGCCGCTCGCGGGGAGGCGATCACTGCGATGATCAAGGGTTATCAGGCAGGACTGGCATACATGGCGGCCAACCCCGAGGAGTCGGCCGCGATTATCGGCAAGGTGCTGGGTGTCAGTGCTGAGGAAGCCGTAGAGCAGATGGACGGGGTGTACAACATTCCGCTGGAGGAGATGGCGCAGATCTTCGAGCCCTCTGATTCGACCATGTCCTTCTACGGCAGTGGTGCGGTGATTGCCGAGATCCTGGTCAAGAACCAGCAGATACCGGCGGCTCCAGATTTTGGCGATACCTTTGATGCCGGCTTTGTAAACGCTCTGAGCAACTAAACCATTCGCCAGCCCGGCCGCTGTTGCCGCTATGCGGCGGTATCGAGCAGGCTGCCAACCGGAGGACCCATGTCCAAGCCCCTTTTCCGTTCTGCTGATGGTCTGCTGCCCAATACCCTGGCCATAACTTACAGCCTGGTTGGTTATGTGCTGGGGATAGGTCTGCTCTTGGCGGATGCCTGGTTACTCAAGGTGGTGGGTACCCTGCTGCTAGCCCACGCCATGATCATTGGCGCTTACCTGATGCACGAATTTGCCCACGGCACGATTTTCAGCGTGCCGAAGCACAACGCGCGGGTCGGACAATTGTTCAGCTGGATGACCGGTGGCTGTTATGCCGAATTCCAGGATTTGCGGCGCAAGCACATGCGACATCATGTCGATCGTGCCGATGTACTTACCTTCGACAGCAAGGCCTTTATCAACAACCTGCCGCGGTGGACACGCAAGATCATCCTGGCTCTTGAATGGGCTTACATACCGGCCGTGGAGCTGGTGCTGCATAGCTATGTGGTCTTGTTGCCATATATCAGCAGCAGTGACAAACAGCGTGCGCGCCGGGGTGTGGTAGCACGGGTGCTGATCATCCGCCTGTTGGCCTTCGGCCTGCTTGGCTGGCTCTCGCCGGTTGCGCTGGTGCTCTATGCCCTGGCCTGGCTGATCATGATCACGGTATTGCGCTTCACCGATGCCTATCAGCACACCTACGACGCCTTCGCCGTGCTTGAAGAGGGCGACATTCCTGCTGACAAGCTGCGGGACCGAGCTTACGAGCAGGAAAACACCTTCAGCAACCTGGTCTCGCTGCGCTGGCCCTGGCTGAATCTGCTGGTGCTCAACTTCAGCTATCACAATGCCCACCACGAGAAGCCGGTAGCGCCCTGGTATCGCTTGCCGGCGCTGCACGCGGAGCTTTACCGCGAGGGTTACCGTCAGATCGTGCCGATGCGCGAACTGCTCGGCAGCTTCCACCGCTATCGCTTGCGCCGGGTCACCGATGACGATTATGGCCATTTTGGCGAAGGACCCAAGCGTGCTGAAGGCTTCTACGGTGCCGTGGGTGTCTCCTTCCTGACTGCGGTCTAGCGGTATGCTCAATCTCGACTATCGAAATCGCTGTGTGGTTATCAGCGGTGCCGCCAGCGGCATTGGCAAGGGCCTGGCCGAGGCCTTTGCCGCACAGGGTGCGCACCTGCTGTTGTTGGATCGCAACGCCCAGGCGCTGGCGACGCTCAGCGACCAGCTCGGCGCCCAAGCTCGAGTGCAGTCCTGGGCGGTCGACCTCAACGATGATGCCGAGGTGCTGCACTGCGCCGAGGCTATACAGCAGGTCGGTATGCCCATTGATGTGCTGATCAATAATGCCGGCATGGAGCTGCCAACGCCGCTGCTGGAAATCGATGAGCGGGCCAACCAGCGCTGGCAGGCGCAACTGGATAACAACGTTGTGAGCATGGTGCGCTTGACCCGGGCCCTGCTGCCTTTGCTGCGCGACGGCGGCAGCATCATCAACCAGTCATCAATCTGGGGGCTGAGTGCGGTGGCCGGATTCTCTGCCTATTGCGCCAGCAAGCATGCGGTGGTCGGTCTGACCCGATCATTAGCCTGGGAGCTTGGGCCGCGACGGATTCGGGTGAATGCCGTGTGCCCCGGCTGGGTGGCCACCGAGGCGGCGATGGCTTCGCTGCGCGTCATGGCACAGACCAGCGGACGCAGTGAAGAACAGGAGCTGGCGAAGATTCTCGCTGGCCAGGTGGTGCCCGAGCTGCTGACCCCGGCGCAACTGGCCGGTACCTTTCTGTTTCTGGGCAGCCCGCTCGCCCTGGCGATAACGGGTCAGGCACTGGTGGTCAGCCATGGCGAGGTGATGCACTGATGAGCCTGCGCCAACGTATTCTGATTACCGGTGCGACCACCGGTATTGGCCGCGCCTGTGCTCTGTTGCTTGCCGAAGGGGGTGCGGCGATCTGGATCAATCACCACGGCCAGGCCGAGCAGGCCCGGGAGTTGGTCGAACACATTTGCAGCAAAGGTGGCCAGGCGCGCGCGGTAGAAGCTGACGTGAGCCGTAGCGATGAAGTGGCCGGCATGTTTGCCACAGTCACCGCTGCAGGTCCGTTGCAGGGTTTGGTAAACAACGCCGGCATCATCCTTGAAAAGCCTTTTCTGAAGACCGACGAGCTGGACTGGCAGCGGGTGATGGCGGTGGATCTGGATGGGGTATACCGCTGCTGCCGGCACGCCCTGGGCGGGATGCAGGCTGCCGGTGCCGGCAGCATTGTCAATATTAGCTCAGATCTGGGTTTTCTCGGGCGTGAGGATTATGCCGCCTACTGTGCGGCGAAGGCCGGGGTGATCGGCCTGACTCGTGCGCTGGCGCGTGAATTCGCACCGCATGTGCGCATTAATGGCGTGGCGCCGGGGCCGATCGAAACCCCGATGCTGACGGCGGACAATATGAGCGAGCAGTGGTTAGCGCGCGAGCTGGCTATTCCAGCCCAGCGCTTTGGACAGCCGCAGGAGGTGGCCGCTGCCGTTGCCTTCCTGCTGTCACCCGCGGCGAGTTTCTTCACCGGACAGATACTCGGGCCCAATGGCGGCTCCTGGATGGGTGGCTGATGCTGCGGCCGGAACTCGTGCTGATCATCGCCACCATTCTCTGGGGCACCAGTTGGGTGCCACTTCACGCCTTTGCCGATCGAGGTCTCAGTGGCATGCCGATGGTGCTGGCTGGTTACGGATTGATCGGCGTGGTTGCGATACCGCTGCTGATCAGACAGTGGCAGGGCTGGCGCAGCCAGATCTGGGGTGTGCTCGCGATCATCTGCTTCGGCGGCTGGGCAAATGCGGCACTGATCTCGTCGCTGTCGTTGAGCGAGGACCTGGTTCGCATCATGTTGCTCTTCTATCTGGCACCGGTTTGGGCCGTGTTGGGTGGCTGGCTGCTGCTTAGCGAGCGGCTCACGCTGCGCCGCATCGGCGCGCTGGCGCTGGCGCTGGCCGGTATCGCTCTGACTCTGGGTGTCGGGTTGGACAGCCTGAAGCCGCTGAAAGGCCTCGACTGGCTGGCGCTGAGCGCGGGCTTTGCCTTTGCCATGAACAACCTGGCGACCCGTGCGGCTGATCGTGTTCCGCTGATGACCAAAACCTTTGCCGCCTTTGTCGGCAGTGCACTGTTTGCCGGCTTGGCCTGCCTGTGGTTGGGTCAATGGTTGCCATCGCTCGGTGCCATCAATTGGCTGCTAGTAGCGCTATTCGCGGTCGGCTGGCTGCTGGTGGCCACGCTGGCTGCACAGTATGGCGTAACCCATTTGGAGGCAGGCCGCGCTGCGGTGTTGATTGTGTTCGAGCTGATTGCTGCGGTGCTGTCTGCGGCCTGGCTGGGCGAGCAGTCCATCGGCTTGCGCGAATGGATTGGCGCAGCCCTGGTTTGTGTCGCTGCAGTCATGGCCGCTTGGCCTGATGCACCTCAACCCCATTTGACGAGGAGTCCAGTCTGATGAACAACCCCTTCATGGATCAAATCAGTTGGGTGGAATACCAGCAACGGGTCGACGCCGGTGCCGTGGTATTGCTGCCCTGTGGCGCCACCGAACAACACGGGCCGCACCTGCCGCTGGGCACTGATGCGTTGCTATCCACGGCAATCAGCGCCGATGTTGCCAGACACGTCGGCGGGCTGGTGGCACCAGCTCTGGCCTACGGCTACAAATCCCAGCCTAAATGTGGCGGTGGTCAGCACTTCTGCGGGACCACCAGCCTGGACGGCGGCACCTTGAGTGCGCTGGTGCAGGACGCGGTGCGCGAGTTTGCACGACATGGGGTAAAACGTTTGGTGCTGGTGCTGGGGCATTATGAGAATCAGTGGTTTGTTGCCGAAGGCATTCAGCTGGCCCTGCGCGAACTCGGCGGCGATTGCGACCTGGAGGTCATGCGTTTGGAGCATTGGGATTTTTGCCGCGAGCAGACCCTGGCGGATATCTTTCCCGAGGGGTTTCCTGGTTTTGCGTTGGAACACGCGGCGGTGATTGAAACCTCCCTGATGCTGCACTATCACCCGCAGATGGTGCAGCTGGAGCGTATTCCTGACGATCTACCCGCGGACTTTCCGCCGTATGACATGTATCCGACGCGCACCGAGTGGGTACCACCCTCGGGGGTACTGTCCTCTGCCCGGGGCTCCACGCCCGAGAAGGGCGCACGCCTGGCCGGAGATATCGTCGATGGCATTGTTGCGGCGTTGCGGCATGAATTTAAGCTGGAGGCCTGAGCATGCAGACCAGGCTTGAGTTATCGCGCTGCGCGCTGCTGTTGATCGATATGCAGCGTGATTTTTGTGCGCCAGGCGGCTACGCCGACCAGGCAGGGTTGGATCTCGCCCTGCTGCGCGCTCCCATTGTTGCCCAGCAAGCCCTGCTGGCCGCCGCCCGGGCCTGCGGCATGCTGGTAGTTCATACCCGCGAGGGTCATCGTTCTGATCTGAGTGACCTGCCGGATTGGAAGCGCCAACGTGCCGAACGCAGTGGTGCACCGATAGGGCACACTGGGCCCATGGGGCGGTTGTTGATACGCGGTGAGTACGGGCATGGGCTGGTCGATGAATTGCAGCCCACTGCTGGTGAGCCGATCATCGACAAGCCGGGTTACAGTGCTTTTGCCTTCACCGATCTGGAGCTGCTGCTGCGCCGTCGCGGTATTAGCTGCCTGGTACTCGCTGGGGTGACCACCGAAGTTTGCGTCAGCTCGACCCTGCGCAGCGCCATTGATCTGGGGTTTTCCTGTCTGACGATAAGTGATGCCTGCGCTTCGCCCCATCCGGAGCTGCATCGCGCCGCTCTGCAGATGATCGGCGTCGAGGGCGGCGTCTTTGGTCAGGTGATCAGTAGTGCTGAGCTGCTTCAGCGATGGGCGGTCGCATGACCGACGTGCTCGGACTCTGGCCACTGCTGACGGCAACGCATCGTTATGACAAATCCTATTCCACTCGCGGCCGCGGCTTGGGTACCACGATCGAAGCGCCGATCCTGGCCTATCTGATTGAAACTCGTCAGGGACGGGTGCTATTCGACGTGGGCTGCGATTACCACAAACTTAAAGATCCGCAGGCACGCCAGCGATGGTATGACCCGCAGGATTTCCCCATGGGCGCACCGCAGATGGACGAAGAGCAGCGCCTTGGAGCGCACCTGGCGCGGATGGGTTTGAGACCACAGGACATCGATCTGGTCTTTCTCAGTCATCTGCATTTCGACCATGCCGGTGGCCTGTGCGAGGTCTGTGGTGCAGAGGTCCATGTCCATGAAAATGAACTGCTCGCTGCGCGCGAACCAGCCGATGCGGCTTATTTTGCCGATGACTTTGCCGGTGACGTGCATTGGCGCTTGCAGCAGAACGAGTATGACCTGTTGCCTGGTCTGCGTGCACTCAATACGCCCGGCCACACCGCTGGGCACATGTCACTGATGATTCAGCTGCCCAAGGGCGCGCCAGTGATTCTGGCAGGCGACGCAGCAGATCTACAGGAGAACATCGATGACGAAATCGCGCCCGGCCTGTGCTGGCGAGATCGGGAGGATATGGCCTGCGATAGCATTCGCAAGCTCAAGTCCATCGCTGCGGAAACCGGCGCTGATCTGTGGCCCAACCATGACATGGCTTTCTGGCGGACACTCAAGCAATTCCCGGAATGCCACGTATGAATAGCGTACCCGAGGCCTATCTGGGCGTCTGGCAGCGTACCTTGCTGCGCACTGCCGATGGTCGCGAGGACCGCAGTACCCAGGTGTTCTGGCTACAAACAGCGCAAGGCCACGCCGATATACGGGTGCCCCAGCGGGATCCGCTCACTCTGCTTCAGCGCGTCTCCCAGGCGGGCTTTGCCGGCATTACCCAGGTGCAGGGCGATCGTTGCCAGTGGCATCGGCTAATCGACTTTCATCCGGCTGGCCGGGTGGATATCGGCATCATGCACTTCGTCACACCCGATGAAGTGCACGAAACCGCTCCGGATCGCAGTTATCTGGAAGTATGGAAGCGGCTACCCGGATCGATGCAAAGCAATCAGACGATCTGGCTAGCGACTGAGGAGAACCCATCTCGCCAGGCCTGTCTGCTGCGCGCGGGTGACTGGTTTATTTTCGCCGCCGACCGCCAGCAGTCGCTGCAGGCCGGCGTGGCGCTTGAGGACCAGCTCAAGGGTCTTGCTGCAGATAAGGCAGACGCGCTGCTGGGCTGCGAGCTGTCTTTCGGGCGAATAACGGGCGACGTGCCCTGGACGATCAGCCTGTCGACGCTACCCGGGCGCAGCGGGAAATGCTTGTCTGCGGAGGCCCTGGCGGATGATATCCAGTGCTGGACTGACGCTCAATTGCAGTACCTGGGTAGCTACCCGCCACGCTCCGGATGGCAACGCACTGCGCAACCGGTCGTCAATTTCCCCGCTCTGGAGGGCACCGCATGAATGCACCGGCTCCAATTCCGAAAACCAAGGCAGCCTCATCCTCCCGCGTCAGCCGGCCACGCTGGTGGGTCATCCGCGGCGAAATGAGCGGTCGCACTACTGCCGTGTTGGCTGCGGTTGGTCTGGCTGCGCCTTTTTTCGTTTGGTGGCTCTACACGTTACTCGGCTTCGCTGATCCGCTTTTTATGCCCGGCCCGGGTGCTGTGGTTGAGCGTTTCGTGCGCTGGTGGACAGACGAGGGACTGCTAGGTGATATGGGCATCAGTATTTACCGGGTGATGGTGGGTTTTCTGCTGTCGGCGCTGTTCGCCCTGCCGCTGGGCCTGTATCTGGGCACTTATCGCCCGGTGCAGGCGACACTGGAGCCGTTGATCGACTTCATTCGCTATATGCCGGCAGTGGCGTTCATTCCGCTGGTGATGCTCTGGGTGGGGATTGGTGAAGGATCAAAGATTCTGATTATTTTCATTGGCACCTTTTTCCAAATGACGTTAATGGCGGCCGAAGACGTACGTCGGGTACCCATGGCACAGATCGAGGCGGCGCAGACCATGGGTGCCAGCCGCAGCGAGATCATTCGCCTGGTGGTACTCCCCTCAGCCCGCCCGGCCTTGCTCGATAGCCTGCGCATTACCTGTGGCTGGGCCTGGACCTATCTGGTGGTGGCCGAACTCGTGGCCTCCAACTCGGGGCTCGGCTATGCGATTTTGCGCGCCCAACGCTACATGCATACCGACAAGATCTTCGCCGGCATCCTGTTGATCGGCCTGATTGGCCTATTGACTGACCAGGCGTTTCGTTGGATCGGCCGCCGGGCCTTTCACTGGCAAAAGAGGTAACCCATGGACCAGCCCTGTATTCGTATCCGTGATGTCAGCAAAGTCTTTCACACCCGAGAACAGGACATTCAGGCGCTCACCGGCGTCAATCTGGATGTCCGGCCGAATGAGTTTATTACCTTTGTCGGCGCGTCCGGGTGCGGTAAATCAACTTTGTTAAGAATTCTCGCGGGTCTGGAAACTCACTCCGATGGCGAGATTCTGCTTCATGATCAACCACTTGACGGGCCCGGTGTGGACCGTGCCATGGTCTTCCAGCATTACAGCCTTTATCCGTGGCTGACAGTCATGCAGAACATTCGCTTTTGCCGTCAGCTCAAGGTCATTTCCGATGGTGTCTACAGCCAGTCGGATGTCGAGACGGCCAGCGGCCGAGCCGATGCGCTGCTCAGTCTAATGGGTTTGCAGCCATTTGCCGGAGCCTACCCTAGTCAGTTGTCCGGGGGCATGCAGCAACGCGTGGCGATTGCCCGTGCATTAATGCCGCGGCCAGACATTCTGCTGATGGATGAACCTTTCGGCGCGCTGGATGCACAAACGCGTGAGGTCATGCATGACCTGATTCGCCATGTGCACCGGCTGGAAAAAAGCACCATTTTGTTTGTCACCCATGATGTTGAGGAGGCAATCTATTTGGGCAGTCGTATTGTACTGATGGCGCCCAGGCCCGGCCGTATTGATACTGTTTACGACGTTCCGCTGAGTACTGAGCGTCACCAGGACATGAAGCTCGAGCCTGATTTTATTCAGCTCAAGCGTGAAATACTGACACGCATTCGTGAAACATCGGGGGTGCAGACCGATCTGGATCAACTTGCACGTCTCACCAAGGGCACTGAAGCCTGAGTTTGGATAAAATTTTTTATCCTCAGGTACTAGCCAAATTCCCCCATTGAGCTATAAATAGCGTGTTTTTCCTTGGGAGGGCTTTGCATGAGTGACGATGATATTGACGACGACGATCTGAACGCTGCAGATGATGACGCTAATGCCGAGGATCTGCCTTTGGTGGACAGCGATAGTGACAGTGATAATGACGCCGATGCAGGTGGCGGCGAGCCGGTAGCGAAAACCCGCAAGAAGTCAGCGGCGGCTGCAGAGTTGCTCGAAGGCTTGTCCATCGAAGCCAAGGCCCGTGAGCGGGAGATGCTGGCCCGCCAAATGGAAGAATTCATGGCCAGAGGCGGGAAGATCCAGGAGGTCGATCCCAACGTGGTAGGCGACCCGCCAAGAAAGCCTGAGGGCAAGTACGGCAGCCGCCCGATCTGAGCTGACCAGGGTGCTACCGACAAGGTGCTATCCGTAAGGCGCCATGCGCATTCAGGATTGCCACGTATCAAGTGGCTACGCGCTGTCAGGGCAGCTCAGCGGCGATTGTCTGCCTGGGCATCGGCAGCTAACGCGCTGGGCGGCTGAGGGTCATGATGTAGTTGTCCAGCCAGGCGGGTATGTCGCTCAGGCAACTGACTTCGCCGTCCGCTCTTGGTGCGTCCGGCCACGCCGCGCCCAGACGATTGAACCACAAGGTATGCAGGCCTGACGCGCGTGCGCCCTGGATATCGTCCAGCGGATGATCACCGATATGCAGTGCCTGTGCCGGCTCCACGCCGGCCCGCTCAAGGGCGGCCAGAAAGGGTGCGGGGTCCGGCTTGCTGATGCCGACTTCATCCGCCGACACAATCACGCTGAAGTATTTCGCCAGGCCCAGACGCCGAACATCGGCATTGCCGTTGGAGATGGTGGCCAGGCTGTAGCGGGCCGATAGCTGCTCAAGCAGCGCTTCGGCATGCGGGAACAGGGTCAGCGCGTGGCGTGCCTGAAGAAATACCTCAAAACCCTGCTGCGTGAGTTCCTGTACCTGTTGTTCGGCGTAGCCGGCGCGCGTCAGTCCCAGTTTCATCACGGCGAGGCGGAAGTCGGTGACCCGGTGCCTGAGCAGCGGGTCGTGGGCCAGCACCTCATGCCGCAGTGCCTTGCGCGCTTCGCTGTCCAGGCGCTCGG
>JAWOGT010000119.1:0-7820 GCA_046496585.1 Halopseudomonas sp. | reverse complement strand
GCTGCGCGCTTCGGCAAGCGTCTGGTGGAAATGAAAGAATTCGAAATGGCCAAGGACAAGATCATGATGGGCGCCGAGCGCAAATCCATGGTCATGTCCGACAAGGAAAAACTCAATACCGCTTACCACGAGTCTGGTCATGCCATTGTTGGGCGTCTGGTGCCCGAACATGATCCGGTCTACAAGGTCTCGATCATTCCCCGTGGCCGTGCCCTGGGTGTGACCATGTTCCTGCCGGAAGAGGATCGCTACAGTCTGTCCAAGCGCGCCCTGATCAGCCAGATCTGTTCGCTGTTCGGCGGCCGGGTTGCCGAGGAAATGACGCTGGGCTTTGACGGCGTCACTACCGGTGCGTCCAACGACATCATGCGGGCTACCCAGTTGGCCAAGAATATGGTCACCAAGTGGGGCTTGTCCGAGAAGCTCGGGCCGCTGATGTATGGCGAGGACGAGGAGCAGAGCTATATGGGTCGTGGCGGCGGCCAGGCGTCGGGTGTGTCTGGCGAGACGGCCAAGCTGATCGATCAGGAAGTACGCAGCATCATTGACAGCTGTTATGCGACAGCGCAGCAGTTGCTCAAGGACAACCGTGACAAGCTGGATCTGATGGCCGAAGCGCTGATGAAGTACGAAACCATCGACGCCGACCAGATCAACGACATCATGACTGGCATCCCGGCCCGTGAGCCCAAGGATTGGGGCAAGGATGACAAGTCCGGCCCTGGTGCCGCGGCCAAGCCGGAGCCGGATGACAGCATCGATGTGGCTGGCGACGGCAAGCCCGATGACGATAGCGGTACTGTCGGCGGTCCGGCCAGCGGGCACTGATTTGCATGAGCGCCACTGAGCATAGCTCCCGGTTGCCTTGCGGCGATCGGGAGCTTGATCTGTCCCGTACCCAGGTCATGGGTATTCTCAATGTCACCCCCGATTCCTTTTCCGACGGCGGCCGGTATCAACAACTGGATGCGGCACTGCGCCGTGTCGAATGCATGCTCGAGGAAGGTGCCACGCTCATCGATGTCGGCGGCGAGTCCACCCGGCCAGGTGCTGATCCGGTGTCTGTTGATCAGGAGCTGCAGCGCGTGGTGCCGCTGGTGGAAGCCATCAAGGCACGGTTTGAGACCATCGTCTCGATCGATACCAGTACCCCTGAAGTGATGCGCGAGAGTGCCGCGGTGGGTGCCGGCATGCTCAATGATGTGCGCGCCCTGCAGCGTCCTGGCGCCTTGCAGGCGGCGGCACACAGCGGCCTGCCAGTGTGTCTGATGCATATGCGTGGCGAGCCACAGACCATGCAGCACGCCCCCCGTTATGAGTCTATCCTTGCTGAAGTAGGGCGCTTTCTTACCGAGCGGGTTGCCGCCTGCGAGCAGGGGGGTATTTCCCGCGAGCGTTTGTTGCTGGACCCCGGGTTTGGTTTTGGCAAGACGCTGGAGCACAATCTGGAACTGTTCGCCCAGATGCATCTGTTACAGCCCCAAGGCCTGCCGTTGCTGGTCGGTGTCTCACGCAAGAGCATGATTGGCCAGTTGCTGGGTCGCCCGGTTGATCAGCGCCTGGCTGGCGGGCTTGCGCTCGCCACCTTGGCGGTGGCGCGTGGCGCGCGTATCATCAGAGCCCATGACGTGGGCGCCACCGTGGATGCGGTACGCATGGCCGAGGCCGTGCTGGGGGCGGAGCCACGCTAGCCGCTGCAGGGCTGATCGCACTTATTACACTCGTACTTATCCCAGGATTCTGCAGATGGACAAAAAATATTTCGGCACGGACGGCATTCGTGGTCAGGTTGGCACTCATCCCATCACCCCTGAATTTGTACTCAAGCTCGGCTGGGCGGTGGGCACGGCCTTTCGCAAGCAGGGTGCTTGCCGGGTGATGATCGGCAAGGACACGCGCATTTCCGGCTATATGTTCGAATCGGCGCTGGAAGCGGGTTTATCTGCAGCCGGCGCCCACGTGCAACTGCTTGGGCCGATGCCCACGCCGGCGATTGCCTACCTGACGCGCACCTTTCAGGCTGACGCGGGTATTGTTATCAGCGCCTCGCACAACCCCTTCTACGATAACGGCATCAAGTTTTTCTCGGCAGATGGCAGCAAGTTGGCGGACAGCCTGGAGCTGGAAATTGAACGCTTGGTCGATGCCCCGATGGAAGTGGTGGACTCGGCCTCGCTGGGCAAGGTGTTCCGTGTCGAGGATGCCTCCGGGCGCTACATCGAGTTCTGCAAGAGCAGTGTGCCCACCAGCACCAGTTTCAAGGGTTTGAATATCGTCCTGGACTGTGCCAACGGGGCCACTTACAAGGTGGCGCCCAATGTGTTTCGTGAGCTGGGTGCCAACGTAAGCGTGATCGGTGCCAGCCCCAATGGCCTGAATATCAATGACAAGGTCGGCTCTACCGACCTGACCGCCCTGCGTGAACAGGTGCTCTCGCGAGGCGCTGATCTGGGTATCGCGCTGGATGGCGACGGTGATCGGGTGCTGATGATTGATCATCAGGGCAACGAGGTCGACGGCGACGAGCTGCTGTTCATCATTGCCATGGAGCTGCACGAGCGTGAGCAATTGCGCGGCGGTGTGGTCGGCACGCAGATGAGCAACCTGGGTCTGGAGCTGGCGTTGCAGGAGAGGGGGATCGAGTTCGTCCGTGCCAGGGTCGGTGATCGCTACGTGATGGCCGAACTGCGTCAGCGCGATTGGGTGTTGGGCGGCGAGGGCTCCGGGCATCTGGTGTGTCTGCATCACTCCAGTACCGGTGACGGCATCATCGCCGCATTACAGGTGCTCAAGGCCCTGCAACGTTCGGGTCTGAGCTTGGCCGAGGCGCGCAAGGGGATGCAAAAGTGTCCGCAGGTGTTGATCAACGTGCGTTATCAGCGCGGTAGCGGTTCGCCATTGGCTGATCCGGTGCTGCTGGCTGCGGTCAAAGAGGCCGAAGAGCGCCTCGGACATACCGGGCGCGTACTGCTCAGGTTGTCCGGTACCGAGCCGCTGTTGCGGGTTATGGTGGAGGGTCAGGATGCCAAACAGGTGTCTGCCGAGGCCGATGGCCTGGCAGCGCAGGTACGCACACTGTTCGCCAATTAAAAAGGCAGTTGTGTCGCTCGGGCAACTTGGTTAAGATTGGCGCCCGCTTGAACTGAGAGGTTAGGCATGCGTCGCCTGCTAGTCGCCGGTAACTGGAAAATGCATGGTACTCGGCAATCCGTTGACAGCCTGTTAACAGGGCTCAATCAACAGGACTGGCCGGAGACCGTGGATATCATCATAGCCCCGCCGGCACTGTATATTCAGCAGTGCCATGCGAGCCTGATCAAGTCGCCGGTGTATATCGGTGCGCAAAACTGCGCTTCCCAGGCTGAGCCGGGTGCGTTGACCGGTGAAATCTCCCCGGCTCAGCTACGCGACGCGGGATGTGAATATGTACTGGTGGGGCATTCCGAGCGGCGTAGTCTGTTCGATGAGTCTGACGAGGTAGTACGCAAGAAGTTTGCTGCAGCACTGGCCTGCGGGTTGCGCCCGGTGCTTTGTGTTGGTGAAACGCGCGAGCAGCGCGACGCCGGTTTGACCGCCGAGGTAGTGGGTAGCCAGTTGCAGGTTATTCTCGATGCCTTTGGTGTCGGTGGTTTGGCTCAAGGCGTGATTGCCTATGAGCCGGTCTGGGCGATTGGCACCGGCTTGACAGCCGATCCTGAACAGGCCCAGGATGTGCACGCCATGATTCGGGCCCGGTTGGCTATCATGGACGACGAGCAGGCTCAGTTGGTACAGATTGTTTACGGTGGCAGCGTCAAGGCCGATAACGCCGAAGACCTTTTTGCCATGCCGGATATCGATGGGGGGCTGGTAGGTGGTGCCTCACTCAATGCAGACGAATTTGGCGCGATCGCTCGCGCCGCGGGACGAGTGTAATGATTGAAACCGTAGTCATAGTTGTTCACCTGATGGTCGCCATCGGTCTGGTCGGGCTGGTCCTGATTCAGCAGGGTAAAGGCGCTGAAACAGGTGCGTCCTTTGGTTCCGGCGCATCCGGCACGGTGTTTGGTAGTCAGGGTTCGGCTACCTTCCTGAGTCGTCTGACGGCAGTGTTGGCCACGGTATTCTTCGTTACTTCATTGGGGTTGGCCTATTACGCCAGCAACCATTCGGGTGAAATTCGTGATGCAGGCTTGCCGCAACCGGCTATGCAGGCTGAGCCAGCAGGTCCGGCCGCGAGTGAAGATGTACCGGTTCTCGAAGAAGAATTTGCTCCTCAGGCTCCTGCTGCAGACGATGTACCTGCGGCAGAGTAAGCCAACAGTTTTGCGGAAGTGGTGGAATTGGTAGACACGCTATCTTGAGGGGGTAGTGCCTTAGGGTGTATGGGTTCGAGTCCCATCTTCCGCACCAATCAAACAGGGCCTGCATTTGCAGGCCCTGCTGTTTTAAGGGCTGAGTGCGCAGGTTGTCTTGTCAGACTTCCAGGCGTATAATCATCGCCCTAGATTCGACGCGGGGTGGAGCAGTCTGGTAGCTCGTCGGGCTCATAACCCGAAGGTCGTAGGTTCAAATCCTGCCCCCGCAACCAGTTTTAAAGCCCCTTTTCAGGGGCTTTTTGTTAGCTGTCCTGTTCAATGACGGACGCTGTATACAGGATGGGCTTAATGCCCATTTTTTATTTCTGAAGATCTTCAAGGTAATGATTTTTCAATACAGTGAAGATAGTCAACGTTATGCGAGGCGGTAAATTTGTCCGGCAAACTGACTGAGTTGGAGGCCATGGTGGTCCCGATTGTCGAAGCCTTGGGCTATCGTTGTTGGGGTATTGAGTATTTGTCCCAAGGGCGACATACCCTGCTGCGGGTGTACATAGACCACGACGATGGCATCAGCGTGGAGGCTTGCGCGGAAGTCAGTCGGCAAGTAAGTGCCGTACTGGATGTGGAAGATCCCATTACGGGCGACTATACCTTGGAGGTGTCATCCCCGGGTATGGATCGGCCGTTGTTTACACTTGCGCAGTTTGCCGACCATGTCGGCGAGCAGGCCAAGATCAGATTGCGCGTTCCTTATGAGGGGCGGCGGAATTTTCAAGGTGTCATCCGTGGAGTCGACGGCGACGAGATCATATTGCAGGTAGATGAACACGAATATCTACTGCCGATCGACAGCATCGACAAGAGCAATATCATTCCGCGGTTTTGAGCATTATTTTGGGCTCCTGTGGCCCCAATGGTTGGCGTTAGGCGAGGCATACGATGAGCAAAGAAGTGCTGCTGGTTGTGGAATCCGTTTCCAATGAAAAGGGCGTACCGCCCGGTGTGATTTTTGAAGCATTGGAACTGGCATTGGCCACAGCGACAAAGAAGCTTTATGAAGACGAAGTGGATGTACGCGTGGCAATCGATCGCCACACCGGCAGCTACGAAACCTTTATGCGTTGGACTGTGGTCGCTGATGAGGATTTCGAAGAGCCAGGTATGCAGCTGACGCTGGACCAGGCCCAGGAGCGCGATCCGGCGCTGACCATCGGTGAGGTGATCGAAGACAAAATCGATTCCGTCGAGTTCGGTCGTATCGCCGCGCAGATTGCCAAGCAGGTCATCGTCCAGAAAGTCCGTGAAGCTGAGCGCGCCCAGGTGGTTGACGCTTACCGCGATCGCCTCGGCGAAATCATCAGCGGCACCGTGAAGAAAGTGACCCGTGACAGTGTCATCGTCGATCTGGGTAACAACGCTGAAGCCGTGCTGCCGCGTGAAGAAATGATTCCGCGTGAGACCTTCCGCACTGGCACGCGTATTCGCGCGCTGCTCAAGGATATCCGCACCGAGAACCGCGGTCCGCAGCTGGTGCTGTCGCGCAGCTGCCCGGAAATGATCATCGAGCTGTTCCGCATCGAAGTGCCGGAGATCGCCGAAGAGCTGATTGAGGTCATGGGCGCTGCCCGTGATCCGGGTTCGCGCGCCAAGATCGCGGTACGCTCCAAGGATAAACGCATTGATCCGCAGGGTGCCTGTATCGGCATGCGCGGTTCACGCGTGCAAGCCGTCTCCGGCGAGCTGGGTGGCGAGCGTGTCGACATCGTCTTGTGGGATGACAACTTTGCCCAGTTCGTGATCAACGCCATGGCTCCGGCCGAAGTCGCGTCGATCATTCTCGATGAAGATACTCACACCGTTGACATCGCAGTGGCCGAAGACAATCTGGCTCAGGCCATTGGCCGCAGCGGGCAGAACGTGCGTCTGGCCAGCATGCTGACCGGCTGGACCCTGAACGTGATGACTGAAGACGACATCCGTGCCAAGCAGGAAGCCGAGACAGGCGACATCCTGCGTACCTTCATCGCCGAGCTGGATATCGAAGAAGACCTGGCGCAGTTGCTGGTAGAGGAAGGTTTCACTTCCCTGGAAGAGATTGCCTACGTACCGATGGAAGAAATGCTGGCAATCGACGGCTTTGACGAAGATATCGTCAGTGAGCTGCGTTCACGTGCCAAGGACCTGCTGTTGACCAAGGCCCTGGCCAGTGAAGAGAAGTTGGATGAAGTACAGCCGGCTGACGACCTGTTGAACATGGAAGGTATGGATCGCGCCCTGGCATTTCATCTGGCCGCCAAAGGCATTATTACCATGGAAGATCTGGCAGAACAGTCAATTGACGAGCTGCTGGATATTGAAAATATAGATGAAGAACGCGCCGGCGCCCTGATTATGGCTGCCCGCGCACCCTGGTTTGCATAACCGGTCGGCATAGCTAGCCCGCCCTGCGATAACGCAGGGCCCCGACTGAGGAGAGAGTTGAATGGCGGAAGTAACAGTCAAAGATTTAGCGCAAACAGTAGGTACGCCTCTGGAGCGCCTGCTGCAGCAGATGCAGGAAGCCGGTTTGCCCCAAACCAGTGCGGACCAGCACGTCAGTGATGACGAGAAACAGAAACTGCTGGCGTTCCTGAAAAATGCCCACGGCGGTGGTTCGGCTCCATCCGAGCCACGCAAGATCACCCTCATGCGCAAAACGGTCAGCACCTTGAAAGTGGCCGGCAGCAAGACGGTCAACGTCGAAGTGCGCAAGAAGAAAACCTACGTGAAGCGCGATCCGGCAGAGCTGGAAGCTGAACGGGTTCGCGAAGCAGACGAGCTGCGTGCGGCTGAAGACGTCCGTCAGGCCGCCGTTCTAGCCCAGCGTAAAGCCGAGGAAGACGCTCGCACGGCGGCCGAAGTGCCCGCAGCAGCTGTGGCGGTTGAAAAGCCCGCCGCTGCGCCAGCCCAGGCCCCCGTTGCTGCCGCAGTGGCACCCGCGCCAGCAGCTCCGGCGCCTGCAGTGCCGGCCGCGCCGACTGTTATTGCCCCGCCTGCCGACAAGCCTGACCATTCCAAGAAAAAAGACGCGCATCGCAAGCCGACCCGCGCCGAGGAAGAGGAAGAGCGGAGCCGCAAGCGCGCTGGCGGCCATGCAGGCAAAGGCCGCAACGCGCCGCGCAGCGGTAGCGATGATGACGAGGCCATGGCCCGTCGCCGTGGCGGTGCTGGCAAGCTCAAGGCAAACAAAAAACGTAATCAGCACGGCTTCGAGAAGCCGACAGGACCTTTAGTGCGAGAAGTTGTAATAGGCGAGACCATTACTGTGGCCGAACTGGCACAGAAAATGTCGATCAAGGCTGCTGAAGTCATCAAGTACATGTTCAAATCCGGCAACATGGTGACCATCAACCAGGTGCTGGATCAGGACACCGCCAGCATCATTGCTGAAGATATGGGCCACAAGGTCAAGCAAATCAGCGATAACGATTTGGAAGACGCGCTGGTATCCGCATCGCAGACCCATGAAGGCGAAATGCT
>JAWOGT010000061.1:0-6232 GCA_046496585.1 Halopseudomonas sp. | reverse complement strand
GGCGCGAATAGTCATATTTTTCTATCTATAAAATACTTTTGGTAGCACGCATAAACAGCTGATATAAAGCGCTTTTATGACTAGCTTTAAGCTGTGTTTCGGCAGGTTTGGGGCATGGGTAGGCAGATCACTGTTTTTGCGCACAGGTGCCCGTTGTTTCTTCTTCTTGAGCAAGGGTTGTTGGTTTTTATTTTGTAGTTATTTTCTGGATTTGCGGTATTTACAGTCTATGCCGCAACTGTTGTTACTGGGAATAGAACGCTGTTGCAGGCAGCACGGCAATGTTACAGGCAGCACCCCAGCCATTAGGGCAGAATCCATTACAATAGCAGCTGGTGTATTCGGCGGTAATAAAGCGCATGCAACACGATGGGGCATGCGCTTTAGTGAGGGCTAGTCTGGGCAGCGGGGGATGGCGCAACGCTCGGGCTCTGACACTGTATTGCTCGGCATGGCGCTGTCATCGGCGCAGGCGTGCGCTTGCTTGGCGCTGTGCGGGCAGCCTAACGCTTCGAGAGCAACTGACAGATTGTTCCAGCCTGGCTTGAAGTCCGGGAAGTCAGTGACCAGCGTACGGAAGTGCTCAACGCTGATCTCGGGCTGTTGCTGGGCCCAGGCTACATTGCCCAGACCAAACCGCGCAGACGGCTGCTCCGGCCAGGCACTCAGGGCTGCGGCATAGGCTTGCCGGGCACTGTCCAGCCGGCCTGTTTGCTCAAGGTCACTGGCAGCACGCAGGTAGACCAGGGGTTCGGCAGCGGCGGGCAGCTGGTGCGGTGGTAGCATCACTCGGGCCCAGCGGTCAGCCCTGTCCCAGGTGCGCATGAAGACCTGGAAAGGCTCGCGTTGAGCCTGGTTCAGACCACTGTGCACAATCATCTCGCGCTGTTCCAGGTCGTAGCCGACGACCACGGCATAATGCCATTGGGGGAACCAGTTGAACGCGAGATTCTGCATCACCAGTACCGGATTGCCGGCATCGACCTCCGCCATCACGGCCTTGAGTTCGCGCGCTACCGGGTAGACCAGCAGATCACGCTCGCGCGAGGCGGATACTAGCTCAACCTGCAGCGTGCCCTTGCGTTCGGGGATGTAGACACGGCCGACCAGTTCATCCGGAGTATCCGGCAAACCACGATGATTCAAAATCATCGACAGTGCTGCGGGGCCGCATTGATAAGCGTCCTGCGCGTGGAAGGGCACCTGATCCAGAAAGGTACTGGCGCTAAGCTCGCTCAGGGATTCAGGTGAGGGGAGTGCTGTGGGTCGCCCTGCGCAGGCTGACAGCAATGCTGTCAGCCCGAGCAGTACGAACAGGTGCGTTAGAGGTCGCACCCGATTAGCGGTTGATGCAGTTAACGAACTTGTAAACGTTGGTAGCACACAGCAGGTCGGTAATGATGAAGATCACCAGAAACAGCACGATCACACCGAGGATACCGGCACCGGCAGGGGCTTCGTCCAGCTGCGCGTTGAAGTAGGCCAGCTCGTCAGCGGTCAGGCTGTTGATGCGCTGCTCTACCTGGTCGGAAGAAACACCCATGGAGGCCATTTTGTCTTGAACCGCTTCATCTGACAGCATGCTTTTCAGCGCTTCGCGATCAACACTGACCTGCTCTTGGGAAATCACTTCCTGGGTGCCGATCATGCTGGCTTGGGCATGGACGCTGGTCACGGTGGTGAGCAGGAACAATGCAGTCAGCATGATGGACAGGTAACGCTTGGTAGATTTCATAAAGATCATAGGGCCTACTCCTGATTTTTTATTTTAGGGCTTCCGTCAACGGTTACCCAACAAGAACCGGCTTGTTCCGGTCCTCAGACATAGCATAACCCCTTACGGGGGTCACTACTCAGGGATAGACAACATGAAAAGCCTAATGTTCAACCTTTTTCAAAGAAATCTTCAGCAACGCGCTGATTTACAAGCCGAGTTTGTCTCGGAGCTGGTAATACAGCGCACCCATGGCGGTGAAAGGAATCCGCAGTAAACGGCCACCAGGGAAGGGATAATGCGGCAGATTGGCAAAAGCATCGAAGCGTTCAGCCTGACCCTGGATCGCCTCGGCAAGAATCTTGCCCGCCAGATGCGTGTAGGTGACACCATGCCCGCTGCAGCCCTGGGAATAATAGATATTGCTACCGAGTCGGCCTACCTGGGGCAAACGCGACAGCGTCAGCAAGAAGTTGCCGGTCCAGGCGTAGTCGATCCTGACGTCCTTGAGTTGCGGAAAGGCCTTGATCAGGTTCGGGCGCAGCAGGGCCTCGACGTCGGCTGGATCGCGTGCACCATAGACTACGCCGCCGCCGAAGATCATGCGTTTGTCAGCTGAGAGGCGATAGTAGTCCAGTAAATAGTTGCAGTCCTCCACGCAATAATCCTGCGGCAGCAGTTCGCTGGCGAGGGCCTCGCCTAAGGGTTCGGTGGTAATCACCTGGGTACCGCAGGGCATGGATTTGGCCGCCAGCTGGGGGATCAGATCACCGAGATAGGCGTTGCCTGCCACCACCACAAAGCTGGCGCTGACCTGGCCTTGCTCGGTATGGACGACCGCTTTGGCGCCTTGCTCTACCCGGATGACCCGTGACTGCTCATGGATGATGCCACCCAGCGACTCCACCGCATCGGCCTCGCCGAGTACCAGATTCAGTGGATGGATGTGGCCACCGCTCATGTCCAGTGACCCGCCGACGTACTGATCGGTGTTGACCACGTCGCGAATGCCCTTGGCATCCAGCAGCTGCATCTGGGTATGGCCGTAGCGCTCCCAGAGTGCCTTCTGTGCCTCCAGGTGACTCATCTGTTTGTCGGTCACCGCAGCAAATACGCCGCCGTTTTTCAGGTCGCACTGAATCTGGTACTTGGCCACGCGCTCACGAATGATCCGCGCGCCTTCGAAGGCCATCTCCCCGAGCAACCGTGCCTGCTGGGCGCCCACACTGCGTTCGATTACATCGATATCGCGGCTGTAACTGTTGACGATCTGTCCACCGTTGCGGCCCGAGGCGCCAAAGCCGACCTTGGCGGCCTCCAATACCGTGACCTTGAAACCCTGCTCAAGCAGAAACAGGGCGGTGGAGATGCCGGTATAGCCGGCGCCTATAATGCACACGTCGGTTTCATGGGCACCTTGCAGGGCGGGGCGATCAGACGCGTTGTTGGCGGAGGCTGCGTAGTAGGAAGTGGTATGCGATGTAAAGCCCATAAGGCACCTGCCATGTTTGATATTTTTTACAAGATGGGATGATGCTACCTATGGGCCGGGTTTAATTCCAGAGGGTGATCAAAAAAAATGACAGCGTCAGCCGCCTACAGGCGGCTGCTTGGGCAGCGGCCGAACCAGCAGAATAAACACCATGGAGCAGGCCAGCAGAATGCCGATCAAATGGAAGGCATCGTTATAGGCCATGATCTGCGCCTGTTGGTGCACCTGATTGTTGAGCATCATCAGCGCTGCCTGGGGGTCGCCGAGCTGGTCGGTCAAGCTTGCCAGACGTTCCTCGACAGCCGGATTACCTGGCACGATATGTTCGCGCAAAAAATCGAAGTAGTGTTTGGCCCGGCTGTCGAGAAGGGTCGCCAGGGCGGCAATACCCACGGCTCCCCCGAGATTGCGCAGGATGTTGTACAGGCTTGAAGCGGAGCCGGCTTGCGAGGGGGGAATCATCGCGGTGGCCAGGATCGACATGGGCACCAGCACCATCGGTTGACCCAGCGCGCGAAAGATCTGGATGCCGATAAACTGGTCGCCGGCAAAATCCAGGCTCAGGCGGCCACTGAAAAAGCTGGCGAAGGCAAACAGGAAAAAGCCCATGGCGCAGATCAAGCGTGCATCGACATAGCGCATCAGAACAGGCACCAGCGGAATGATCAGCAGCTGGGGCAGGCCCATCCACATGATCACCTGGCCGATCTGCAATGCATTGTAGTGCTGGATCTGCGCCAGGTAGACCGGTAGCACAAACACGGTGCCATACAGCCCCACGCCCAGTCCGATATTGGCCAGGCTGCCGAACAGGAAGTTGCGGTCCTTGAACAGGCGCAGATTGACCAGCGGATTGTCCCGCGACAGTTGCAATATGACAAAGGTCACCAGGCTGACGAACGCGACCACGGCCAGGACCACCATCCAGCGCGATTCCAGCCAGTCCTCGCGGTGGCCTTCCTCGAGAAACACCTGCAGGCAGCCCAGGCCCAGCGCCATGGTCAGAATGCCGGCGTAGTCGCCCTGTTTGAGTAATTCCCAACGTGGGGCAGCTTTGTCCAGGCCGTAGAGCAGACCGCTGATCATCAGCAAGCCGGGCACAATGTTGATGTAGAAAATGTACTCCCAGCCGTAGTTTTCAGTCAGCCAGCCGCCAATCGTGGGTCCGATCGAGGGCGCAAAGGTGGCGGTGATGGCAAACATGGCCATGCCCTTGGGGCGGTCGCGGGCGGGCAGCTTGGTCAGAATGAGCATAAAGGCAAAAGGAATCAGCGCACCGCCGGCCAGGCCTTGCAGGACCCTGAATACAATCATGCTCTCCAGGCTCCATGCCATCGAGCACAGTAGCGAGGCGATCACGAACAGCGTCGACATCACGACAGCGAAGCGCCGTGGTGACATAACCAGTGTCAGCCAAGCGGCCAAGGGGATGATGATGATTTCGGCAACCAGGTAGGCGGTCGAGATCCACGAGCCTTCCTCTACCGTTGCCGACAGCGCGCCCTGGATATCCTTGAGCGATGAGTTGATGATCTGGATATCCAGAATGGCCATAAAAGCGCCGAGAATGGCGCTCAGCAAGGCAATCCAGTCCCGCCGGCCTGGCGGGGGAATGATTCGTTCGACAACGGCTTCAGCCACGCAGATCGACCTTGACGCTGACCGACATGCCGGGCCTCAGCTGTCGGCTGAGAGGATGCTCATCGTCAATCAGGATCTTGACCGGAATCCGCTGTACGACTTTGGTGAAGTTGCCGGTCGCGTTGTCTGGCGGCAACAGGCTGAACTGGGCACCAGAGGCGGGGAACAGGCTGTCGATCACGCCCGGCACTTCTTCGCCAGGAAAGGCATCGAATACCAGGGTGGCCTGCAGGCCTTCACGCAGGCCTTGAAGTTGGGTTTCCTTGAAGTTGGCCTGGACCCAGAGTCGTTGTTGCGGCACCAATGCCAGCAAATGGGCGCCAGGCTGCACATTCAGGCCGATACGCGCCGAGCGCTGGCCCACCCGGCCGGCCACCGGCGCGACGATATTGGTGCGCTGCAGGTCCAGTTCGGCACGTACGATGTCGGCCTGCGCAGCATCCGCCAGCGCGCTCAGGCGGTCAATATTGGCGCGCAGGGAATCTTTGCTCAGGGTCTGGGTCTTGCTGTCAGCGCCAGCGCGGCGCACCTGCGCCTTGGCCACATCGAGTTGCGCGCGGAAATTGCTCAGCTGCTCTTCCGAGGCATAGCCGGATTGGCGCAACGGCGTAATACGCGCTATGTCCAAGCCAATGCGCCGCTGCTCGGCCTGCCGGGCTTGCACGTCTGCCTGTGCTGCGGCAATCAGGCTGTCCTGCTGCAAGAGGCGCGATTCGGCTTCAGCCTTCTCGGCCTGGCGGGTAGCCAGATTGGACCGTGCATGGCTCAGGGCAATCTCGAAATCGCGGGGGTCCAGACGCACCAATGGGTCGCCGGCAGCGACCAACTGATTGTCGCCAACCAGCACCTCGGTGACCTGCGCACTCAGTTGGCTGCTGACCCGCGCTATCTCGGCATGGATGTAGGCGTTGTCGGTATGTTGATAGAAGCGGCCAACCAACCACCAGTGGGCAAAGAAGCCGGCCCCGGCCAGCGCCACGAGCAGAAAGAATAAGAAGAGGCGGATGCGTACGCGGGATGACATGGCTAATCCTGTTTTTGTTCTTGCCCGCACTCTAGCACTGTTCCGCTCAGGTAAAGAGGGGTTAGAATCTGGACACTTTGTTGCGCTAAAGGAACAGTTGAAAATGGGTTTGGATGACGCATTGATTTTTACCCGGGTTGTCGAGTGCCATAGTTTTACCAGTGCCGCACTGACGTTGAACATGCAGAAATCGACCGTCAGCCGACGGATTGCCCAATTGGAAGAGCGCCTCGGTGTGCGCCTGCTCAATCGCACTACCCGCAAACTGCGTTTGACGGAGGTTGGCCAGGCCTATTACGAGCGCTGCCGGCAGATCATGCAGGAGTTTGCTGAGGCCGAGCAGGCGATCATGCAGCTGCAG
>JAWOGT010000020.1:0-7385 GCA_046496585.1 Halopseudomonas sp. | reverse complement strand
TGCGCAAGCTACTGCAGCTCAGCCTGTGATCGTGGGCTGATTTAACGACGCGCGATGACCCACACCGCATGCACGATGCGAGTATGTGTTTCAATCGCTGACCTCACGCATGAAAGTCGATAGCCTGATATTGCAGGCCGATGCAGTGGTGCGCGGCAAGGGGGGGATGCCGAGTTGGTATGCTCCATGCTACGAGCAAGCGCATCCGGGTGGTTTTGTTGCGTGCCTGGAAGGCTGGCAACCAGCGAGCCTGCCGGTTACCTTGCTCAGCAATTTTGGCCACCCGGCGAAAAAAGTCGCCGCGTTGCAGCGCTGGTTACTGGATGCGGTGCCGGATGCCTGGCGCGAGGCCGGTTAAGGCGGCTGGATAACGGTTTATTTCAGGCGCCGCTCAATCCCCATCTGCACCAGTATCTTGGCCGAAATTTCCTCCACGGAGAAGGTGGTGGAGTTGACGTAGGCTATATTTTCCCGACGAAACAGATTTTCCACTTCGCGCACTTCAAACTCGCATTGCGCAAAGCTGGCGTAACGGCTGTTGGGCCGGCGCTGATTACGAATGCTGGCCAGCCGCTCGGGCTCGATGGTCAAGCCGAACAGCTTTTCCTTGTGCTGCTTGAGTGCGGGCGGCAGTTGCAGACGTTCCATGTCGTCTTCGGTTAACGGGTAATTGGCTGCGCGTATGCCGTACTGCAGGGCCAGATAAATGCAGGTGGGGGTCTTGCCGCAGCGGGACACGCCTACCAGAATCAGGTCGGCGTTGGCGTATTGCTGCGTACGCGCGCCATCATCGTTGTCCATTGCGAAGTGCACCGCATCAATACGATCCTGATAGTGATGGTTGTGCTGGATAGAATGCGATTTACCGACCGAGTAGGATGATCCGTCGCCCAGTTCCTGCTCCAGAGGTGCCAGAAAAGTATCAAAGATATCGATCATATAGCCGTTGCAACTGTCGAGTTCAGCGCGGATTTCGCCGTTGACCACGGTGTCGAAAATGATTGGCCGGACACCATCGCGCTCGGCAGCTGCGTTGATTTGTAGTACCATGTTCCGCGCTTTTTCGACAGTATCGATGTAGGGTCTGATCAGTTTGGTAAATTCGATATTCTCGAATTGCGACAGTAGACTTTGACCCAGCGTTTCGGCAGTGATGCCGGTGCCATCAGAGATGAAAAAAGCGGTGCGTTTCATGCGTGAAGCCTTAAGATGTCAGTGGCTGAGTGCAGCGGGCAGATAAAACGCCGCGCTGGTCTCGGTGTTGGCATTGTGGCGCATTTGTCTCAGACAGGCCAGATATCCGCCACCTGGCGGTGCTAAAATTCATTGATTTACGGGGAGATCACCTTGTTAGAGTACGTAGTGTCCTTTGAACATCTGGGCGTTAACGACGTCGAGCGGGTGGGTGGCAAAAATGCATCCCTTGGCGAAATGATCAGCAACCTCGCTCACGCGGGTGTGACTGTCCCGGGCGGTTTTGCTACCACAGCAGAAGCCTACCGCGAGTTTCTGCAACAAAGTGGTCTTAACGAACGTATCCACGCGGCCCTTGATGCCCTGGATGTTGAAGACGTGAATGCGCTGGCTCGCACGGGTGCTCAGATCCGCGAGTGGGTGATGGAAGCCCCTTTCCCGGAAGCGCTGAATGAAGCGATCCGTAGCGCTTTTGCCGAACTCTCCAACGGTAACGAGAATCTGGCCGTAGCCGTGCGGTCTTCCGCGACGGCCGAAGACCTGCCTGACGCATCCTTTGCCGGCCAGCAGGAAACCTTTTTGAATATTCGTGGGGTGGATAATGTCATCCGCGCCGCGAAGGAAGTCTTCGCGTCCCTATTTAACGACCGTGCTATTGCCTATCGCGTCCACCAAGGGTTTGACCACAAACTGGTTGCCCTGTCCGCTGGTGTGCAGCGTATGGTGCGCTCTGAAACCGGTACGGCTGGCGTCATGTTCACCCTGGATACCGAGTCGGGATTCCGTGACGTGGTATTCATCACCGGCGCTTACGGCCTGGGTGAAACGGTGGTGCAGGGCGCGGTGAACCCCGATGAGTTCTATGTGCACAAGCCCACCCTGGAAGCCGGACGCCCGGCAATCCTGCGCCGCAATCTGGGCAGCAAAGCGGTCAAGATGATCTACGGCGAAGTCGCCAGTGCTGGCCGCTCGGTCAAAGTCGTGGATGTCGACAAGGAACAACGCTCGCAGTTCTGTCTGAGCGATGAAGAGGTCACCAATCTGTCACGCCAGGCGCTGACCATTGAAAAACACTACGGTCGGCCGATGGATATCGAGTGGGCCAAGGATGGTGATGACAATCAGCTGTATATCGTTCAGGCCCGGCCTGAGACGGTAAAGAGCCGCAACAACGTCAACGTCATGGAGCGCTACCTGCTCAAGGAAAAAGGCGAAATACTGGTCGAAGGCCGTGCCATCGGTCAGCGGATCGGGGCAGGGCGGGTCCGTATCATCCATAACGTTACCGAAATGGACAAGGTTCAACCGGGTGATGTGCTGGTGTCCGATATGACCGACCCGGACTGGGAGCCGGTGATGAAGCGCGCTAGCGCCATCGTTACCAACCGCGGCGGCCGGACTTGCCATGCTGCGATCATTGCCCGTGAGCTGGGCATTCCTGCGGTTGTAGGTACTGGCAACGCCACCTCGCAGTTGTACGATGGCCAGGAAGTGACCGTGTCCTGCGCTGAGGGCGACACCGGGCTGATCTACGCGGGTCAGCTGTCCTTCGATATTCGCACCAATAGTGTCGACGCCATGCCGCCACTGCCGTTCAAGATCATGATGAACGTCGGTAACCCGGATCGCGCCTTTGATTTTGCCAATCTGCCCAACGAAGGTGTAGGTCTGGCGCGCCTGGAGTTCATCATCAATCGCATGATTGGTGTGCACCCCAAAGCGCTACTGAATTTTGATAGCCTGCCTGCGGATGTTCGCGAGAGTGTCGAGAAACGTATTGCCGGCTACGATGACCCGGTCGGCTTTTATGTCGAGAAACTGGTTGAAGGCATCAGTACCCTGGCCGCTGCGTTCTGGCCGAAAAAAGTCATTGTGCGGCTGTCTGATTTCAAATCGAACGAGTATGCCAACCTGATTGGCGGTCGCCTGTATGAGCCGGAAGAAGAGAATCCGATGCTTGGCTTCCGCGGTGCATCGCGCTATATCAGCGATTCCTTCCGCGATTGTTTCGAGTTGGAATGCCGTGCCATGAAGTATGTGCGCGATGTCATGGGGCTAACCAATGTCGAGATCATGGTGCCTTTCGTGCGTACTGTGGGCGAAGCCAAGCAGGTCGTCGAGCTGCTCGCCGAGAACGGCCTCAAGCGTGGAGAGAACGGGCTGCGGCTGATCATGATGTGCGAGTTACCGGCCAACGCACTGCTGGCTGAAGAATTTCTCGAGCATTTCGATGGTTTCTCCATTGGCTCCAACGACCTGACCCAGCTTACGCTCGGGCTGGATCGCGACTCCGGGATCATTGCCCATCTGTTTGATGAGCGGAATGCTGCGGTCAAGAAGCTGCTGGCCATGGCTATATCGGCCTGTCTGGCGGCTGACAAATACATCGGCATTTGCGGCCAGGGCCCATCAGACCATCCCGACCTGGCCCGCTGGCTGATGCAGCAGGGCATTGAAAGTGTCTCGTTGAATCCGGATTCGGTCATGGATACCTGGTTTTTCCTGTCTGAAAACACCCTTGAGGAGAGCTGACATGCATTATGTTACCCCCGACCTGTGTGATGCCTACCCGGATGTAGCGGTGGTTGAACCGATGTTCAGCAACTTCGGCGGGCATGACTCCTTTGGCGGCCAGATTGTGACGGTCAAGTGCTTCGAAGATAATTCGCTAGTCAAGGAGCAGATCGATCAGGATGGCCGCGGCAAAGTCATGGTGGTCGATGGTGGCGGCTCTCTGCGCAGGGCGTTGCTGGGTGATATGCTCGCAGAAAAAGCCGCAAAGAACGGCTGGGAAGGTATTGTCGTCTATGGCTGTGTACGGGATGTCGACGTGCTGGCCCAAACGCCCCTTGGCATTCAAGCGCTGGCCAGCCACCCGATGAAAACCGACAAGCGCGGCGTTGGCGAGCTCAATGTGGCTGTTATCTTTGCCGGTGTTACCTTCAGGCCGGGCGAGTTTGTCTATGCCGATAACAACGGCATTATCGTTTCGGCAACCGCACTGGAAATGCCGTCCTGAACGCCGCGTGTCACTTGCCATCGGGCAGGTGACATTCTGCCGCCTCCGTGCGTCCAAATCAGGTAATCCCGACCTAGCGGAGGTGATGATGGAAGATCCTATCGAAATCCGGCTGCGCGAATTGATGCGCGCTGAAGCCAGTACATCCATACCTGTCGACGAGCATCGCCTTGATCGGGTGCTGCACAAGGCGCATATGCGCGCCGGTTTTTTTGACCTGATCAACTTGTTTGCACGTTGGGGCTGGGTGCTCTCGGAAGGCGGGGCGCGCGCCTTGAAGCATTCCCGACCAGTCAGCAGACGCTCAGCTGACAGCCGTGCAGTGACACCCGAACCAATGGAGAACAGCTGATCATGGAATTGGACATCTGGAGTCAGAGCTTTGTTGGCGCCATGGCGACCCTGTGGAATAAAATCGCTGCGTTTATCCCCAATCTGCTCGCCGCACTGTTTATCATATTGCTCGGTTTTGTCATCGCCAAGGTGGTCGATACGGTATTGAGCAAGGGGCTGGCAAAGCTGGGTCTGGACCGCTTGATGGCCGGTGCGGGGGTCAACAAGATGCTCAAGCGCATTGGTATCAACGCGCCGATGTCGACAGTGGTAGGCAAGATCGTCTACTGGTTCATTGTCTTGACCTTTATTGTGTCCGCTGCCGAGTCGCTTGGGTTGGCACGCGTCTCGGCGACGCTGGACACGTTCACCTTGTACTTGCCCAAAGTGTTGGGGGCCGCTCTGATCCTGCTTGCGGGCTTACTGCTTTCACATCTGGTCAACGGCGTTGTACGCGGGGCTGCGGAAAGCGTGGGTGCGGATTACGCCAGCGGTCTTGGGCGCTTTGTTCAGGGCCTGTTGGTGATTATTACCGTGTCACTGGCGATCGGTCAGTTGCAGATTGAAACAGCCCTGCTCAATACCGTCATCGCCATTGTGCTGGTCTCCTTTGGCGCAGCGGCCGCGTTGGCGCTGGGCCTGGGGAGCCGGGAAATGGTCAGCCAGATTATCGCCGGGATCTATGTACGCGAACTCTACCATGTAGGTGACCGCATCAAAGTGGATGAACTGGAAGGCGTGATTGAAGAAATCGGCACGGTCAAAACCCAGTTGCTGGATGATCAAGGCCAGATCGTCTCTGTTGCCAATCGCACCCTGATAGCGCAACGCGTTTCCCGCTAACGGTGTCGATCTTCGTCCACTTTGGTGATTGCGTACATTGACTAACCCACACCAGACAGCCCGTTACAACGCCACCGACCTCACGGACGAGGAACTGGTGGCCAGAGCCAATCGGGAATTGTTACATACCACAGTGGCCTATGAAGAGTTGATGCGCCGCTACCAGCGCACTCTATTCAATGTCTGTGCGCGCTATCTGGGCAATGATCGCGATGCCGATGACGTATGCCAGGAAGTGATGCTCAAGGTGTTACATGGTTTGCGCCAGTTTGAAGGGAAAGCCAAATTCAAAACCTGGTTGTACAGCATTACCTACAATGAATGTATTACGCAGTATCGCAAAGAAAAGCGTAAACGACGGTTAATGGATGCGCTAAGTCTGGATCAGGGCGACAGTGAATGTGACGAAGTTATAGAACTCAGCGTCAATACGGTTACTGATCGGCCCAGCCTTGATCGTTGGTTGGTGCATGTAAATCAGGTGGATCGGGAAATTCTGGTGCTGCGTTTTGTGGCGGAGCTGGAGTTTCAGGAAATAGCCGACATTATGCACATGGGTCTGAGTGCTACAAAAATGCGTTATAAAAGGGCGCTTGAGAAATTACGAAAAAGCATAGATAGCCCTTTCTAAGCGTTTTTCAAACATATGTTTTGGCCTTCTCGGTTTTCTGCTATAGTCACCGGGAGTTTTGCGCAAGTTAACGTCCTAATATGGATTTGATGGGGATTTACAGATGAAATTGAAAAACACTTTGGGTATCGTTGTTGGTGCCGTCGTCGCTGCTTCCGCCTTGCCAGTATTGGCTCAGAGCGCCGGTTCCGTTGAAGTTGAAGCGTTCGCAGATCGCTACTTCACAGACAGCTACCGCGACATGAACGACGGTGCTCTGGTGGGTGGCGGTATCGGTTACTTTCTGACCGATGACGTGCTGCTGAACGTTAACCTGGGCAAATACACCAACCTTGAAGATGACGCTACCGGTGAAGACATCGACGGTCGCCTGATGGCGCTTGAAGCTGTTTATCACTTCGGTCAGAGCAATATCCGTCCTTACATTTCCGGCGGCTTCGGTCACCAGGAACTGGATCAGGTTGGCACCAGCCAGCGCGATCGTACCACCATGGCTATGGCTGGCGTGGGTATCAAAAACTACCTGAGCGATAACTTCTTCGTTAAAGCTGGCGTTGACGCACTGTATGGTCTTGACAGCAAGAACACCGAATGGTCCGCTGGCGTTGGCCTGGGCTTGAACTTCGGTGGCGCTGCTGCTCCTGTTGCTCAGGCTGCTCCTGCACCGGCCCCTGCACCTGCTCCGGCTCCTCAGCCAGAGCCAGAAATGCAGTCAGTCCGTGTTGAGCTGGACGTCAAGTTCGACTTCGATCGTGACACTATCCGTCCTGAGTTCCGTCAAGACATTCAGAGCCTGGCCGAGTTCATGCGCACCTATCCTTCAGTAACCACTACTGTTGAAGGTCACACTGACTCCGTTGGTAGCGATACCTACAACCAGAACCTGTCTGAGCGTCGTGCCAACTCGGTACGTGAAGCTCTGATCAGCGAAGGTGTTGACTCCTCGCGCGTAAGCTCTGCCGGTTATGGCGAGGCCCGCCCGATTGCTGATAACGAGACTGAAGATGGCCGTGCCATGAACCGTCGCGTTGAAGCTGAAGTAGAAGCTGAAGTAGAAGTTCGTTAATAACGACTGCTTAGCTTAAAAAACCCGGCTTCGGCCGGGTTTTTTTATGGCTGCTTTTCAGCAGCGTCGCACCGTTTCAGCCGTTGTGAATGTAGTTCACGCCAGGAAAGCGGAAGCGGAAGTCATCCGGCATCGGCGTCACCTTGGAGGTGGTGAAGTCATAAAATACAAATCCTGACTTGGCCAGCGCCACCAGCTCTCCACCAATCGCCTTGGTGATGCGGAAGATGATATCGCCGCCATATTTGTTCAGATCCATCATGCCGACCTCGAAAATCAGCGCATCGCGGGCAAATGCT
>JAWOGT010000013.1:0-9628 GCA_046496585.1 Halopseudomonas sp. | reverse complement strand
GGGGCCTGATACTTCGGCCGAGCTCGTTGAGCTGCAAACGCTTGCCAACGCGATCAAACAACTGCACCGAGAACTGCTGCTCCAGATCACGCAGTGCGCTACTGGCTGCCGATTGCGACATAGCCAGACTATCGGCAGCGCGGGTGATATTTTCATGGAAAGCGGTCGCCAGGAAAACCTCAAGCTGCCTGAAGCTGAATTTCATTATCGATTTTCCCGTTTACGCATAATCATACAATCTATTTTACCGATAGGTTAGCCAGCCCTTACACTCTGCGCAATCTAAAGGTGACAGAGGAATTACAATGGCAGGGTTCAATAATGAAACGGTACTCAGCGTCCATCACTGGACCGACAACCTGTTTAGCTTCAGGACCACGCGGGATGCTGCGTTCCGCTTCAAGAACGGTCACTTCATCATGATTGGTCTGGAAGTTGAGGGCCGCCCACTGATGCGTGCCTACAGCATTGCCAGTCCCAATTATGAAGACACGCTGGAGTTTTTCAGCATCAAGGTGGCGGATGGTCCTTTAACCTCGCGCCTGCAGAATATTGTCGAGGGCGACCAGATCATGATCAGTCGCAAGCCCACTGGCACGCTGATCCTGGACCACCTGCTGCCTGGCCGCAACCTCTACTTGCTCAGCACCGGAACCGGGCTGGCGCCGTTTATCAGCATCATTCAGGATCCTGAAACCTACGAGCAATACGACAAGGTGATCCTCACGCATGGGTGCCGGCACGTGCGCGAGCTGGCCTACCAGGACCTTATTACCGACGAGTTGCCCAATCACGAATACTTTGGCGAGGAGATCAGAGAGAAATTGATCTATTACCCCGCAGTGACCCGGGAGCCTTTTCGCAACCAGGGGCGGCTGACCGACCTGATGACCAGCGGCAAGCTGTTCGAGGATATCGGCTTGCCGGCGTTTGATCTGCAGCAGGATCGTTTCATGCTCTGCGGTAGCCCAAGCATGCTCAAGGATTTCTGCGCCATTCTGGATGCGCGCGGCTTCAAGGAAGCACGCCACGGCGAGCAGGGCCACTACGTTATCGAGCGCGCTTTCGTCGAAAAATAAATTGGCCACTGGTTGCAGCCAGACGTATTACCTGGTGGGTGCGGGCACGCGGGCAAGCACCTCTGGCGGATTTGCCAGCGGCAAAGCCAGCACCATAGCGTCGCCCGAGCGGGTGAATTCGCCGGTCAAGGCGCTGATATTGACTTGATGGCTGACCATGATCACCGGTACGCCTGCAGGCAGGCCGGCGATCATGCGGCGCAAGGCCTGCGTCTGTGCATCCTCCTGGCCTCGATCCTGGAAAAAAGAATCCAGTTCAGCCAAGCGCTGCACCCTGCCCAAGCAAAACCCCTCTGCCGTATCCACCGCCCGGCACCACCGACTGGTATAGACCGTCGCGGAAGCCAGACCCTGTGTACGGAAAAAATCACCCCAGCGAGCCGATTGCTCCCGACCCTGGGCATTCAGATTGCGCTGAGTGGCGCAGTCCTCCAGCCGGAAATACTCGGGATCACCGATACCCGGCGCGTAGGCATGCCGCAGAATAACCAGAGCTCGACCCTCGCGTACCGCTTCCCAGACGGCCGCATCAGCCCTCACCAGGTTGGGGGTCGCCAGCAACAGGGCGAAGAGGCAACAGCGACGTAGACTCATGGGACTGGACCCAAGCAAAGCTGACAAACCTATTCTACGTAGATCATCTGGCGCGTCATGCCGCCGTCTGCAACAAGATTTTGCCCGGTGATAAATCCAGCAGATGGCCCGAGCAGAAACACCACCAGCGCGCCAATATCGCGCGGCTGTCCAACCCGCCCTACCGCATGCTGCTGGTGATCGACGGCCCGTAACGGATCGCTCTGCTGCTGCGCATTTTCACGCGTGTCTATCCAGCCTGGGCTGACCGCATTAACCCGGATGGTCGGCCCGAGACTGACCGCCAAGGCGTGGGTCAGCGCCACCAGTCCGCCCTTGCTGGCAGCGTAGGCTTCGGTATGGGCTTCGGACTGCAAGGCCCGCGTAGAGGCAATATTGACGATCGCACCGCCGGTTTCGCGGAGCATGGGGATCGCGTGCTTGGCGACCAGAAAGGCGCCGGTGAGATTGGTGCCCAACCAGCGATTCCAGGCCTCAAGACTGAGCTGTTCTATCGGCCCGTTGTCCGGATCCGCGATACCAGCATTGTTGACCAGGCCGTCAAGCTGACCGAAATCGCCTTCGATACGCTCGATGCAGGCCAATACGCTGGCCTCATCGCTCACGTCCATGGCGATGAATTCGACGGTACCCAGCCGGGCTAGTTCTTCTGCGGCAGCCTGGCCCGCCGGCTCATCGACGTCAGTCAGCACCACCGACCAGCCGGCTCTCAGCAGACTGGCAGCGATGCCTTTGCCAATCCCTCTGGCGGCTCCGGTAACCAATGCCACAGGAAGAGTTTCAGTATCCATTCAGGCTTTTCTACCGCGCGGCCCGGCAAAGAACCAGATAATAAGACCGACCACCGGCAGCAGGAGCACCAGCACCACCCAAAGCACCTTGGCACCATTACTGGCATTGCTCTGTACGATATTGATAATCGCCCAGATATCCAGTATCAGAATAACCAAACCAAGAAAGCCGTTTCCGACGCTCACATTCATACCCAACTCCTCTTCACGGTGGACCATCACTATAGCTCAACGACGCAGAGCAGGTTTTACAATTCAAGCACCTGATAACGACCAGCGATATCGTTACCGGTGTTTTCTGCGATCAGCGCTTGCGGCGTCGCAGCTCCGTGAACTATGACACTTGGCTGTCCGGGGCTGGCGACAAACCAATGGCCCAGGCGCGCCGGAACGCTGATCAGATCACCCCGGCGACAGCTTAAAACCAGCAGCTGATCCGCCTGATGCAGACACATGACACCCGCCCCCCTCACCAGCAACCGCGCAGTAGGCTGCTGAAAGCGTCGTTCGACCTCGCTGCTGGGTGGCGCCTCGGCATAACCCGGCAGCGCATCCATTTTCTGCACCTCTAGATACTCCAGCGTAGCGCCCAGGCGGCTATCGACCAGAATCGATCTGGCCACGCTGATGATCTGCTGATCAGTATCGTCTTCACTGACCTTCGGCAGCGTTGCCAGACCTTCAAGCCTGACCCCCAGCTGCTCTAGCAGCGGATCAATGTCTTCGCGGTGAGTCAGCACCTTGCTCGGCAGCAGCAACTGCTGATGGTGGTAAACAGCAAGGATATTCATGTGGACGTCACCTTTGATTGAAATGATGGCTCAGTATAAATGTCCTGTCTGACCCCTGACAGTCAGCCTAAAGTCCGACTCTGCGCGCTGTCAGCCAGCGCAGCAGGCAGCCAGCGCAGCACGATAACGGCCGCAAGCAAAGCGGCCAGCCCGCCTATGGCAAAGGTCCAGAACGCCCCTAGACTGTTCCAGCTGTAGCCTGCATACAGCGCGCCCAAGGCCCCGCCCATACCGGACACTGTCGCGTACAGGGCCTGACCCTGGCCCTGCAGCCGCTCATTGAAACTGCGCTGAATAAAATGAATCGCGGCCACGTGAAAACAGCCGAAGGTCGCCGCATGCAGCAGTTGCGCAAACAGCAGCGCGCCGAGAAAATCGGCCAGCGTACCCAACAGCAGCCAGCGCAGCGCAGCCAGCAGCAGACTGCTGACCAATAGCTGCTTGAGCGTAAAGCGCGCCAACACCTTGGCCATCACCAGAAACAGCAAGATCTCCGCCACTACACCCAACGCCCAAAGTAGACCAATCAGGCCGCGGCTGTAACCCAGCGCCTCAAGATGCAGGGTCAGAAAGGTGTAATAAGGCCCGTGGGAAAACTGCATCAGCCCGGCACAGAGAAAGAACGCCAGCACCCCAGGACGGCGCAACAAGCCCAGAAAGCCATCCGCATTATGCGCCTTGGCTTGGGCTTGGCTGCCCGGCGCGGCGGGCACGATCAGGCTGCACAGGAAAATGCCGAGCATAATGCCGAGCATGGCGATCGGATACACGTCCAGACTCAAGACCTGCAAAACCAGCCCCAACCCGACCACCGTCGCAATAAAGCCGACCGAGCCCCACAACCGCACCAGGCTGTAACGGGCTGACTGGGCACCCAGATGGCTCAGCGTGATGGCTTCGAATTGGGGCAATACCGCATGCCAGAAGAAACTGTGTAGCGCCATGATCAGCGCCAGCCAAAGATAATCCTGGCGATAGAAAATACCCGTGAAGGCCAGTGCAGTGAACAACGCCCCCAGGCGCACGATGAGCAGGCGCTTGCCAGTGACATCACCCAGCCAGCCCCATAAATTCGGTGCCAGGCAACGCATCAGCATGGGAATGGCGACCAGTTCGCCAATCCGCGCCGCACTGTAGCCCAGATGGTGGAAGTACAAGGCGAGGAAAGGCGCCACGCCGCCCAACAGCGCAAAATAAGCGAAATAGAACCCCGATAAGCGCCAGTAAGGCAGCATCAGCGGCGCAGATCAGGCCACACGGCAGATCACAGCTGGCCGAGTATCGGTGTGCTGACAGTCACGTCCGCATTTTGCGCCCGCTGGCGCAACAGGTGGTCCATCAGCACCATGGCCATCATCGCTTCGGCTATTGGCGTGGCTCGAATACCCACGCAGGGATCATGCCGGCCCTTGGTGATCACCTCCACCGGATTGCCGTCAACGTCAATCGAGCGGCCCGGCGTGGTGATGCTGGAGGTCGGTTTCAGCGCCAGATGCGCGACTATCGGCTGGCCCGAGGAAATACCGCCCAGCACCCCACCGGCATTATTGCTGGTGAAACCTTGCGGGGTCATCTCATCCCGGTGCTCAGTGCCAAGTTGGGCCACGGACGCAAAGCCCGCACCGATTTCGACGCCCTTGACCGCGTTGATACTCATCAGGGCATAGGCCAACTCTGCGTCCAACCGGTCAAACACCGGTTCACCCAGACCCGGGGGGACGCCTTCGGCGACCACGGTGATCTTTGCCCCAACCGAATTCTGGTCGCGGCGCAACTGATCCATATAGGCTTCCAGCTCTGGCACCTTGTCAGGATCGGCACTGAAGAAAGCATTCTCCGCCACGGCATCCCAGCTCTTGAACGGAATCTCGATGGGGCCCAGCTGGCTCATGTAACCGCGAATCAGGATACCCTGCCCGGCCAGATACTTGCGCGCGATAGCGCCGGCCGCGACGCGCATGGCGGTTTCCCGCGCCGAGGAACGTCCCCCGCCGCGGTAATCACGCACGCCGTATTTATGCTGATAGGTGTAATCCGCATGTGCGGGGCGGAATACATCCTTGATGGCCGAGTAATCCTTGGACTTCTGGTCGGTATTGCGAATCAGCAAGCCAATCGGGCAGCCGGTGGTTTTGCCTTCAAATACGCCGGTGAGGATCTCCACCTCGTCCGGCTCTTGCCGTTGAGTCGTATGCCGGCTGGTACCCGGCTTGCGCCGATCCAGGTCGCGCTGCAGATCACTGGCATCCAGCTCCAGCCCCGGAGGGCACCCATCGACAATAGCCACCAATGCCGGGCCATGGCTTTCGCCCGCGGTGGTAACGGTAAAGAGAGTGCCTAGGGTATTTCCGGACATGCGCGCAACCTGACGTCTGATGAGCAAGGCCTGGCAGTATACCGTTGCGCTTCGCCAGGTGACAGCATGGCAGCACCCGGCTAGGCTATGTTTTTTCCCGCGACAGGCGCGTCCATGCAGGCAGTACTGGATCTTGCTTTACCCGCTGGCGTACCCGGGCTGTTGATCATCCTGCTGATCGTATCAGCGCTGCTGACCTCTGCGCTCACCGCCGCCATGGGTATCGGTGGCGGCGTATTGTTGCTGGCGATCATGGCGCTGGTCATGCCTCCCGCGGCGATTATCCCGGTACATGGCATGGTGCAACTGGGCTCCAATGCCAATCGCGCCTTGCTGACCATCCGCCATATCAATCTACGCATTATTCTGTGGTTTTTGCCCGGCGTTATTATTGGCGCGTGGCTGGCCAGCCAGTGTCTGGTCGAACTGCCACTGCCCTTGGTGCAGCTGTGCATCGCCGGCTTTATCCTGTTGCTGTGTTGGGGCCCGGCAATCCCGAAGGTGGCCACGGGGCGTGCCGGCACCCTGCTGGCGGCCGCGCTCACCACCTTCATCAGCCTGTTTGTCGGTGCCACCGGACCGCTGGTCGCAGCATTCATCAAGCAGCAACAGGCCGGTGAAAGGCTGTCTACGGTAGCGACATTTGCCGCTGCCATGAGTTTGCAGCATGCGCCCAAGGCGATTGTTTACGGCGCCGCCGGCTTTGTCTTCAGTGAATGGCTGGGGCTTATTCTGCTGATGATCGCCGCTGGTGCTCTGGGCACCTGGGCTGGCCTGCACCTGCTCAAGCGCATCAGTGATCAACGCTTCGGCAGGCTGTTCAACCTGCTGTTAACGCTGCTGGCCCTGCGGCTGATATGGCAAGCAGCCAGTTCCTGGTATCTGTGAGGGCACAATTTATTGCAGAATCCGGGTTAACGGCCGATACATGGTCTTGTACCCAACTGGCAAACGTGGTTCGCAACGCCCATGAATCAAGTCACCCTCTCAGAGCAGGAGAGCACCGAGCAAAAGCCTGGCACTGCGCCGCGCGATCCCTTTGCGCGTGCCCGCCCGACCGATGTCTACTGGATACAACTCAAAGCCATTTACAAAGGCCGACAGATTGCCCATGCCGAGCGCCTGGCGCGCGTGACGCTGATTCAGGAGCGCGTGGCTCATCTGGAGTTGCTGCGTCTCAAGGTAACCAGCGACGGAGAAACCCACACCGATAGTGCGAACATGCTCGAGGTGCTGGTTGACCACAAGAACCGTCGGGTGCGCTTTGGCCCGCTTGAGCAGGTGCGCATGCTGCCCGCCCAACGCGGCCTCGGCGGGTATCTGCTGGCCCAGCTGATTGAATGGTGTCAGCGCCAATGCAGTGATTATTCGATTACCCCGGTCCTGCTGCAGGCCGACGACGCCAGCAGCGAAGAAAACCGCCTGATACGAGACAAACTGTTTCTGCGGGCCGGATTTGACCTGCATTACTCAAACGAAGAACACACCGCGGGGCGCGCCCAGGCCAACCGGGTCAGCAGTCTTATCAGTAGCTGGAATACCGACAAGATTGCGCCCTTGCAGATCAGTGAAATCCTCAGCCAGCTACGCGAGCAGGAGCAGTTGAACCGCTCGCAGCAGGCGCAGTTTGCGCAATTGCAGCGGCTGATCGATAGTTTCAAGAACAACGACACCAGCCAGCGCTTTGCCATCGGCTGCCTGATCGTGTTTGCCCTATTTCAGGCGTTGATGCTGCTCTGGGTCGTCATTAGTTAAGCCGTTCAGCTCAGGTGTGAGGCAAACAGGGCCTGATAGTCCCGGCATTGGCTGGCCGTCAGCACGAAGACCCCGTGTCCACCCTGACTGAAGGTGACCCAGTGGAAATCCACCTGCGGCCACTCCGCCATCACGTGCACCATACTGTTGCCGACCTCGATCACCAGGACGCCTTGTTCAGTCAGATGCTCGGCCGCCTGGGCGAGCATCTTGCGCACCAGGTCCAGGCCGTCCTGACCTGCGGCCAAGCCCATTTACGGCTCATGCAGGTACTCATCGGGCAGTTCATTCATATCCTCGGCGTCGACATAGGGCGGGTTGCTGACAATCAGGTCAAAACGTTCACCGGGCATACCGTCAAAACCATCGGACCAGCGTGTCTCGACCCGCCCCTGCAATTGATGGGCCTCGATATTGACCTCCGCGACCGCCAGGGCATCGGCAGACAAGTCGGACAACAGCACCTCGGCTGCGGGAAAGGCATAGGCACAGGCGATACCAATGCAGCCGCTACCGGTGCACAGATCCAGAATCCGCGCCGGCTCTGTTGCCAACCAGGGCTGAAAGCGATTGCCGATCAGCTCGGCAATCGGTGAGCGTGGCACCAACACGCGTTCATCGACAATGAAATCCAGCCCGGCAAAGCGCGCCTGCCCGGTCAGATAGGCCGCCGGTATGCGCTGCTCGATGCGCTGCTGCAGGAGCGCCTGAACCACAGCACGCTCGCTTTCAGTCACCTGACAGGCCATATACTGCTCGGGGGTTTCCCAGGGCAGATACAGCCCATGCAATACCAGCAGCCGCGCTTCATCCCAGGCATTGTCCGCGCCGTGACCAAAAAACAGCCCCTCCTGGTGAAAGCGACTGACGCCCCAGCGCACCAGATCACGAATGGTGGTAAGGGCAGTGTGCTCGGTCATGGCGATGCCTCCTGGGGCTCATACAGCGTGATACGGGGTTACAGACGAGCCACTATTCTACCCTGCATGGGTCGGGACACTACTGATACACTGGCTTTTTTATCACGCAGACTTTCATTCATGAGCCAAGATCCCAGTGAGCCGGACGATCTGCAACTGTTCCGCCAAGCCACCCAGGGCGCCAGGCGTATCAAGGTGGACCAGGCCGACACCGGCAAGCCGCGCAGCGACCGCACGCGCATCAAAACGCTGCGCCAGGTGGCCGTGCAGCCGACCAGTCGTACCCGCGTCGACGGCATGTCGGATCAGTTTGTAATTGATGTACTGCCCGAGGAAGAGTTGAGTTGGGCCGCCAATGGCGTGCAAGAGAGCCAGTTACGTAAACTGAAGGGCGGCCAGATCCCCTTCGAAGGCTCAATTGACCTGCACGGTTTGACCGTGGAAAAGGCCCGGGAACTGCTCTGGGCCTTTCTCGCCGAGGCCAACAAAATGGAGGTGCGCTGTGTCCGCGTTACACACGGCAAAGCGCAACGCAAGGACGGCCGCAGCCCGATCATAAAGAGCCATGTGAACACCTGGTTGCGCCAGCACAGCCAGGTGCTGGGCTTCACCTCATGCCTGCCCCGCCATGGCGGCACCGGCTCGGTCTACATTCTGCTCAAGCGGGTGATGATGGAGGGGCGGGACGACTAACTTTCAAGCTCCAAGCTCCAAGCTGCAAGCTGCAAGCGAAAACCAATCCCTCACTCGCGTTTGCTTGCCGCTTGCCGCTACTGTCAAATACAGGTCGCGCCGCCATCCACCGGCAGTGCAATGCCGGTGGTAAAACCGGCGCCGTCAGAGCACAGATACAGCACCGCTGCAGCAACCTCTTCGGCCGTGCCGATGCGGCCGACCGGATGCATCGCGGCGGCAAATTCAGCTTTGCGTGGATCCAATGCCGCGGCGCGGCGAAACATTTCGGTGTCGATCACCGCAGGGCAGACGGCGTTGATGCGTATGGATTTCTTCGCATATTCCACGGCTGCCGAGCGGGTCAATCCGAGCACGGCGTGCTTGCTTGCAGCATAGATGCTCATCTTCGGCGCAGCGCCGAGCGCGGCCACCGACGCCGTATTAACGATGGCGCCGCCGCCCTGGGCCAGCATCAAGGGGATTTCAAAGCGCATGCACTGCCAGATGCCCTTGACGTTGTCGTCCATGATGCTGTCGAACACCTCTTCGTTGCCGTCAGCCAACTTGTCCTGCTCGATCTCGATACCGGCGTTGTTGAACGCGCAGTCCAGCCGGCCATAGTGGGCGATCACCGCATCCATCAGTGCCTTGACCTGCTCAGCCTTGG
>JAWOGT010000147.1:0-3787 GCA_046496585.1 Halopseudomonas sp. | reverse complement strand
GTCTACGGCCGCATCAACATGGCCGTGACCTGGTACAACGACCAGCCCTCCAACATCAACGACCTCGGCATCGCCAGCTACGGCAGCCGTCTGGGCTTCAAGGGCTCCGAAGATCTCGGCGGCGGCCTGAAAGGCATCTGGCAGCTCGAGTCCAGCATCAACCCGGACGAGCAGAACGGCGCCCTGACCGGTCGCAACAGCTTCCTCGGCCTGGCCGGCGGCTTCGGTACCGTCTTGGTCGGTAACCACGACACCCCGCTGAAGCTCGTTGGCCGCAAGGTCGACCTGTTCGGCGACACCATCGGTGACTCGCGCAATGTCATGGGCGGCGGATCCGACACCCGTGCCAAGAACGTCGTGGCTTACATCACCCCGAACCTGAGCGGCTTCAGCGGCGCGATCGCCTTCTCGACCGATCTCCTCGGCAACCAAGTCGGCACAACTACTAACGTCGCCTTTAGCACCGCAGGCGATGCCGAAGACCAGAACGTCTGGAACCTGAACGCAGCCTACGAAAACGGCCCGATCTATGTCGGCGTCGGCTACGGCGACGGCGACGGTCACGAAGCCATCGGTGCCGGTGCTCACTGGCGCGTTGCCGGTGCGTTCACCATGGGCGACTTCAAGTTCGTTGGTCAGTACGACAGCCTGGAAGATGAAAACGCTGTGAATCCTGGTGGCCTGGCTGGCGACTACGACGCCTGGATGATCGGCGCTGCCTTCAACATGGGTGCCATGACCTTCAAGGCCAACTACATGGATGGCGAAGTGGACGGTGTTAATGGTGCCGAACCCGAGATGTGGAACCTCGGCGTCGACTACGCCATGTCGAAGCGCACCAACGTCTACGCCATGTACACCGGCGGTGAGGACGTTACCCTCGGCTTGGGCGCTGGTTCCAGCGACCAGGTTTGTGGCACTGCCAGCTGCGGCCAGTTCGTTAACTCCGGCGACATCTCCGGCCTGTCCTTTGGTGTTGTCCATAAGTTCTAATTCGGCGCTGGGGTAACCCAGCCTGCATTGCGAACTTAGACGGGCTCCTTAGGGAGCCCGTTTTTTTATGGCTCTGTCTAAACTTGTGCGCGGTAACATTGGCCGTGTTGGCCCGGTTTCCGAGCATGTTCATCAGGACGTCCGAATGCAATCGGTTCCCTCTCTTCCTCCCGACCTGCAGCAGGCGCTGCAAATGGCATTTGAATTTCGTAAGGCTGGGCGCCCGGCCGAGGCTGAACGTATCTATCGCGATTGCATGGCGCGCCATCCCCGGCAGCCTATGCTGCTGGGACAGATGGGCGAACTTCTGCTGCAGAATGGCGACGGTCGCTCTGCTTTGCCGCTGCTGGAGCAGGCTCGCCAGCTGGCACCCGGTCATGCGCCGTTCTGGCTGCTGGAAACCCAATGCCTGCTGGCACTGGATCGCCCCAAGGAGGCAAAGAAGGTCATTTCGGAAGCGATCCGCAAGGGGCTGCGCCATCCGTTGGCCGATGAGTTGCTGGCGAAGGCACGTTCCCGCAGTGCTCCGACTGGCAAACCGGTGTCCCTGAAGGAAAGCCTGCGCCAGCTCGATGCCTTGTTTCGTGCCAGGCGTTTCTCCGAAGCGGAGAGCCAGGCACGTGAAGTGCTGCGCCACCATGCCAAATCCCCCCACGTCTGGTACCTGCTTGGCATGGCGATCATTTCCCAGGGCAGGCTGGATGAGTCAGTTGAACCCTTCAGGTGCGCGCTGAAACATGACCCTACGTTGGCGCCGGCTAGCATCAATCTTGGCTTTGCCCTGGAGCGGCTGAACCGGCTCGACGAGGCGCTGGAGGCTTATCGTTGGACTGTGAAGGCGGATCCGCAGATGGCGGATGCGTACAACAACATGGGTAACGTTCTGCAGAAGCTCGTGTGGCATGAGGAGGCCCTTGCCGCATATGACCGTGCCATCGCCCTTGCTCCACGATCGGCCCCCTTCCGCATGAATCGCGGTGATGCGCTCCGCGATCTGGAGCGCCTTGATGAAGCTGTCGCCGCCTACCGCGAGGCGGTCGCGATTCAGCTGGACCTGGTCGAGGCGTATATAAGCCTTGCATATGTTCTCGCGCAGCTGGAACGCCATGAGGAGTCAATCGTCGTCTGCCGACGCGCGATCGAACGCCGGCCCGAAGCTGTGGAGGTCTATCACAGCATGGGGAAGGAACTGCGTCAGCTCAGCCGGGATGAGGAAGCCGCGGATACCTATCGCCAGCTGATCGCAATGCGGCCAGACGATGTCAGGGCATACATGGGCCTCGCTGAAGCCTTGCATAGTGGTGCAAATTATGACGGGGCACTAAAAGCCCTTGAGCAGGTTCTGAAAGTTGACCCGCAGCTTGTTTCGGCCATTGACATGAAGGCGGGCGTTTTGCTCGACATGGGCTGCCTTGAGGACGCGCTCGGTGCTTATCGTCAAGCTCTGGAAATCGGCCCGGAGGAAAGCTTTTCCACACACAGCAATTTGTTGCTGGCTATGAATTACCAAGCGGGGGCCACGCCGGTGACTCTGCTGGCCGAAGCAGAGGCATTCGGCGCGAAAGCCGCGCGCAAGGCGAAGCCTTGGGGCCGTCACGACAACCTGCCGGACCCCGATCGCCGGCTGCGGATCGGCTTCGTGTCAGCCGATCTTGGCAGGCACCCGGTCGGTTTTTTCCTCGAAAATGTGCTGCAAAGCCTCGACCCGGAGAAACTGGAGCTCTTCGCTTATGCAACCGCCGATAGAAGGGATCCGCTAAATACACGCTTACGCCATTACATACCCCACTGGTGCGATGCGAGAGATGCGAAACAGAAAGACGAGGCACTGGCCAGCAAGATACGCACCGATGGTATCGACATCCTGATCGACTTGGCTGGTCACACGGGAAAGAACCGGCTACCGGTATTTGCCTGGAAGCCGGCGCCCGTGCAGGTCAGTTGGCTGGGCTATTTGGGTACCACGGGTCTCGATGCCATTGACTACGTACTTGCCGACAAATGGGCGCTGCCGCATGGCGAGGAAGATCAGTTCACTGAAACCCCCTGGCGCCTGCCCGAATCGTATATCTGTTTTTCGCCGCCCGATCTGTCGGTCGAGGTTGGCCAATTGCCCGCATTAGGCAAGGGGCATGTGACGTTTGGCTGCTTCAACAACCTCAACAAGGTCACAGATCACGTCATCGAATGCTGGGCCCGGATACTGGAAAAAGTGCCGGGGGCAACCCTGTTTCTCAAGACTAAAAGTCTGGGAGCTGTCAATGTTCGAGAGAAGATCGTTGGTGCGTTCTCGCGACACGGGATTGCCCCGGAGCGCCTCGTAATGGATGGCCAGTTTGCCAGCCACGAAGACCATTTCAGGGCCTACTATACTGTCGACATCGCACTCGATCCTTTCCCTTATCCGGGTATCACCACTACGGTGGAAGCACTGTGGATGGGCGTGCCGGTTGTCTCGCTGAAGGGTGACCGCTTCATCAGCCACCAGGGTGAGACGATCCTGAACAACGTCGGCCTGCCGCAATGGATCGCCGCCGACGAGGACGACTACATCGCCAAGGCGGTGTCCTTTGCCGCTGACCTGCCTGCCCTGGCATCCCTGAGAGCAGGCCTGCGCGAGCAACTGCTGGCTTCGCCGCTGTGCGACGCCCCGCGCTTCGCCCGCAACCTGGAAGAGGCCTTGAGGGGGATGTGGCGTATCTGGTGTGAAAAGCAGCAAGCTGTTTGATTCGGGGACGACTCTTGCCCGGACCGGCCCCTGATTCGCTTGAGAGGAGCGGACACCACCGCCATC
>JAWOGT010000344.1:0-5260 GCA_046496585.1 Halopseudomonas sp. | reverse complement strand
ATCACCCACACCTGGCAGCGCCGCGGCGACAGCTGGCTGATCATCACCGGCATGTCGGCCAGCTACGAGCACTAGCCAGGCTTTCCGCAAACATCAGCAGCTGGACGGTGCAAAAAACCGGCTGCACCAGGCACCCCGACGGACCGCCCCCGGAGGCCGGGAAATAGCCTCCTACTGGCAGGCCTCCAACCGGGTTTAGGGCATACTCTCCGCCAACGGAAAGCGCTTGGGGTGCTCGATGATTGCCGCGATGTCGCGCAGCTGCTTTCTCGAATAATGATAGTTCTGTGCTACTTGTAGCGCGCCATTTCCTCGCGAATCACCCGCCGCAGCGACTCTTCGGTGATGCGCTCGTCGGTCAGGGCCTGCCGCAAGGTGCGATTGATCAGCGTCTGGTAGCCGATCCCTTCGGCCTCGGCCAGCCCGCGGAAGGCCTCAATGACGAAGTTGTCCAGCATGATCGTGATACGCGTCTTGCCCTTGGCTTCGGCCTGAAGCCTGGCCAGGTGGGGCACGTCTTTGGCGCGCTTCGCCCTGGAAAAGTCATACTCTTTGCGCATATGCATATTATATATGTATAACAGGGCAAAGGTCGAGCGGATTTTTCGAGTCAGTTCAGTTTGAAATTTGTGCCGAGGTTTGTATGTCGGCCATCGCCTTCATCGACGGTAGGAACACGCCCACCGGCTTTATTCGCAGGTGGCCGCCACGCGGTGATCCCTGGTTCTCAAAAAACAAGTATAAACATTAATGTAAAGTTTTAACTATACTGTTAAAATTCAAACTGAATTTCAGGAGATACTCATGTCTGGCCGACCGGACACCCAATTTGACTATGCCCAAAATGGCGTAGTGGGCGAGGTAAAAAGCCGGCTCAGATCGGTAAGCGCCTTGCGCGACGGGGTCATGCGACTCGCGGTGTACCTGGCGCGACATCCGAATGCTCGTGGCTTCATGATGCTGCACGACCCCGCGATCTCAGATGAAAGATTGCAGCATGAGTGGGCCGGGATCGAGAGCGCATTATCACCCGGGGTGGTGGAACGGTTGATCCTGGTCAAGCATACCGGGCGGACCTACGAGGGGTGGCCCAGGCGCCCGCAACCTGACCTGGTAGCGCACCTCCGCAAAGCATTCGATGCCAAACCAGCCGCAGGCGAAGTCTTACCCCGCGCAGACTGTCGATCCCTGGTGCTCATCGCTCTTCTCGAGAATCTGTTCAGTCGCTCGTCACCCGGGGCGTTGACCGTCAAGTCGATCTGCGAAAAGGCCGGCTGTTCCTATCCTTCCGTGGCCGCAACGCTGGATGAACTGGAGCCCGTGCTGCGGCGTATGCCGGACCGAAGGGTTGAACTTCGCCGGTTTCCCACCGACGAGTGGTACGCCCTGATTTTGGCGTCGCGCAAGCTGCGCTCCAGCCGCTACTTTCGGGATGCTTCGGGACAGCCCAGGCCGCCTGCCGCTCTCATCGAACGCTTAGGGAAGATGCAGCTCGATCACGTCGCAGTTGGTGGCGTGCCGGCCGCAGCCGCCTGGTTTCAAGAACTCGACATCGTCGGTAACCCACGGTTGGATCTCTGCATTCACGCCCCGGGGAAACGGGCCGACCTGACGTTTATCCATGAACTCGATCCTGCGCTGCAGGAGAGCGCTGACCTTTCGACACCGGCCAACCTGGCGCTGCATTTCACGCGCAGCAAACAGGACCATTTTGCAGAATGGACGATGGGCCTGAAGAAGGCGGGGCGAGTGGACAGCCTGCTCGATTTGCACGACCTTGGGTTCGGTCAACAGGCAGAGGAGTGGCTGCGCGCCATGCTCGAGGGAGCAACCGGTTGACCGACCTCTCGCCAGCCGGTGTGCTACTGGCCATAGCGCACGCCATTCCGCGTGATTGCCTGGACTCGATCATCGTAGTGGGAAGCCTCGCCGCCGGATTCCACTTCTTCGGACGCGAGTCGCACGTGCAGGTAAGAACCAAGGATGTGGATTGCATCATTTCCCCGGCGATCGAAACCCTCACGCGAGGAAAAGACATCGCGGAGCGGTTGCTGGCCGACGGCTGGACGCACCGCCAGACCGGAGAATTCAGTCGTCCCGGCAGTGCGGATGATTCGGATGAGAAGCTTCCGGCCATTCGGCTGTGTCCGCCGAAAGAGAGCGGCTGGTACCTGGAATTTCTCACCGTGCCCGATTCCGAGGCTCAGACCGCACAGAAGTGGAATCGAGTGCAACTGACGACCGGACATTTTGGCGTGCCTGCTTTCCGGTATTCCGCGTTAATGGTATTCGACGCCCATGAAAGTCCGTATGGTCTGCGCTATGCGCGCCCCGAATTGATGGCCCTCGCCAACCTGCTGGAGCACCAGACCATCGGCGCGCAGACCATGAGTGAGAATATCGGTGGGCGGAAGCTGAAGCGTGCCAACAAGGATCTGGGTCGGGTATTGGCCATCGCCCGCCTCGATGCTGAAGGCACGTCGGCATGGCTGAATTCCTGGCAGCGCGCCCTGCGTACGCAGTTTCCGGACAGCTGGCGGACCATGGCCGGCCAAACCGGCACTGGTCTGCGGGCTCTGCTGAAGAGCGAAGACGACCTTGATCAGGCCGCCTTGGCCAATAACAATGGCCTGCTGTCGTCCCAACCCGCCACTGCCGAACAACTCAGGGCTTCAGGGCTGCGCCTGTTGCAGGACGTGATTGAGGTGGTCCCAAAAAATCGGACAGTGCGATAAGTGGATTTCCGGCCTGACATGAGCCATGTTATTGGCAACGATATCAGGAGGCAATCATGCCCAGAAGATCGCGCCGGAATCACTCGCCGGTATTCAAGTCCAAAGTGGCCTTGGCCGCAGTCAAAGGCGACAAGACCATCACCGAGCTTGCCCAGCAGTTCGATGTGCATCCCAACCAGATCACCCTGTGGAAAAAGCAGTTGTTGGAGCGCATGAGCGAGGTCTTTGAGGGGCCCGGTAACAGTGCATCGCCGCCGATCGATGTCAAGCTGCTGCATGCCAAGATCGGTGAACTGACCGTGGAGAATGATTTTTTAGAAAGTGCGCTCACCAAGGCCGGCCTGCTGAGCGCAAAACGATGATAGACCGGACCCACCCATTGCCGATCGTGCGCCAGGCTGAAGCATTGGGGATTGCCCGTTCGACGGTGTACGCGACGCCAGGACCGGTTACGGCGCGTGACCTGCAACTGATGCAGCGCATCGATCGGCTGCATCTGGAGCTGCCCTTTGCCGGCGCGCGCATGTTGCGCGACCTGTTGGCCCTTGAAGGCATACAGGTCGGTCGCAAGCATGTGCGGACGCTGATGAAGCGGATGGGCATCGAGGCGCTCTACCGCAAGCCACGGACGACCCGTAAACACCCCCGGCATCCAGTCTATCCTTACTTGCTGCGCAACCTGAAGATTGACCGGCCGAATCAGGTCTGGGCGATGGACATCACGTACATTCCGATGGCGCGTGGTTTTGTCTACTTGACCGCTGTGGTGGACTGGTACGCTCGCCGGGTGTTGGCTTGGCGGCTATCGATCACGATGGACGTGTATTTTTGTCTCGAGGCACTGGAACAAGCGATCAGTCGATATGGCACCCCGGACATCCTGAACACCGACCAGGGCAGTCAATTCACTTCGCTGGCCTTCACGGCTCTGCTCAACGAGCACGGCATCCGCATCAGCATGGACGGCAAGGGCGCTTGGCGTGACAATATTTTTGTTGAAAGACTGTGGCGCTCGGTCAAGTACGAAGAAGTTTATCTGCACGCCTACGATACGGTGTCGGACGCCCGAATGGGGCTGGAGCGTTACTTCGCTCTGTACAACCAGCGGCGACCCCATTCGAGCCTGGGTCGACGAACACCGGATGATGTATATTTTTCGCAGCTGCCGTTGATCCAGGCCGCTTAATCAATGGGCCAGTATCCACTTATCGAATTGGATTTGACTGTCCAAAGGAATGGGGCCACCTCTTCCCGCCCACTTACGGTGAAGTCGCGACCACCCAGTTCTACATTCCCGACGCCGTGTGCGACGAGATCTACACCGCGGAGCCTTATGCCAGGCGCGGACCCAACAAGGTGCGCACCGACCCTGCAGCCGATTCGCCCATCGATGGAACCGATCAAGGCGACCTGTGGCTGAACCTGCAACCCAATGGCAATGGGCTGGTGGCTGATCACACCATTGGCGTTGCGTTTTACGGTGACAAGTTCGGTGAATTGCCGGATCTCTACAAGCAAAGCTGATATCGACGGCGCGAATCACTCGACGCAACGTGCCGCGAAAACATTAGCGCAGGAGGCGCCCAGAATGTTTCGGTGGTGAGCCGCAAGTCGATCGTTTAATGCTTCAATCAATGCGAGCAAACCGCCGTTACTTGTCGGAAAGCCTGAAAAGATGGGTAATAATTTCTATGAACCACGCCGCGAAATACGGGCCTATTCAGTGTCGGGTGGCGCGAATACGACCAGCAGGCTCAGGTCTTCGGTGATGTTGCTGAACAGATGTTGAGCAAATTTTTTCACATACAGGATGTCACCAGGCTTGATGGCTACCGTTCCTCCATCCACCGTGAAATCTGACTTGCCTTTAACAACGTAATAAATTTCATCCTGGTCATGTGGCGTCTGTTCATCGGCAGCACCGGCCGGCAGTTCATAAATATACGCACTCATGGACTCTACCCGCATGAATTCCAGGTAGGGTAGATCGTTAGTGGCATTCTGTGCGGACAGCTCGTCGATATTGAATTTGAGCAAGGCGCTGCTCTCCTCTTGGTTGGCTGGGTCAGACTGGACTGGTGCAGCGACCGCCACTAACAGTGCCAGCGTTATTGCGGGAAATATCCGGTTGCGTATCTTTGCCATTACAGTACCCTCTGTTTAGTCAAAGAAGCCGATATGTTGATTTGCATTCAATTGTGATTCAATCAGGGTAGATATTTGCGCCCTATTTTGCCCCCATCCGCACTATTAGCATCAATATTCGATGCAAATCAACACCGGCAGGCCAAGTGGCTGCTCCTGGCCGAGAACGGCACATCTGCGCGGCCCCAATGCCGCGCCGGCGATGGCCGCTTTCGAATACATAGCCACCTTATCGACCGTCCGGATCGTACTGTGCAAGTATCCCCTGGGCGTAATTGTAGTCGATGGGTTCGCCGGCCCATTCCGTCCATAGGGATTTCGCAGTGATTTCCAGGCCCTTTTCCTCGCTGAGCGAGAGTACCTGCCGCGCGTTTCCGCGG
>JAWOGT010000322.1:0-10252 GCA_046496585.1 Halopseudomonas sp. | reverse complement strand
ACCCAATCATCACCCATGCAGGCTGCATAACAGGAGAATTGTCCATGCCTACTTTCAGACTCTTGACCGCCGCCCTGGCGCTGAGCGCCCTCGGCGCTGGCGCCACAGCCATGGCCGCTGATCACGCTGCCGATCATGCCCAACCCACGCATACCCAGGGGTCGCAATCAGACACTGAGACTGGCGGCTCTGCTCAGGTGCCCAATACTCGCGATGGCGCAGAGAACACCAATCCCTATGACGAGGTAGGCCCTGACGCCATGCACACTGATGAGGATAGCGCTCAGGATGAAGGTCAGCCTTTCGACGAATGAGGCTTGCCAAGCGCCGGCGGATAGCGCAATTTGAGGCAGGAGAAAGGCGACATCAGCATACCCGCCTTTCGCAAGTGGGAACTTCACCAGCCGCAAGGCATTGAAGCGCAGGTTCATAACCATAAGGAATTTCCAATGCAGGTACAGGTCAACAGCAAACACATTCAAGGCAGTGCCCGGCTGCACGAATGGGTCACCGCAGCAGTCACCGACCAACTTGATCACTTCGATGACCACCTCACTCGAGTCGAGATTCACATCAGTGACGACAACGCGCACAAGGCTGGCTCTGACGACAAGCGCTGCCAGATCGAGCTTCGCCCCAAGGGCCACCAGGCCTTGTCCGTCACGCACAAAGCCGAGTCTCTGGAGCAGGCAGTCAACGGCGCAGCAACCAAGGCACGCCGCGCCCTCGAAAATCTGATGGGCAAGCTGGAAGCCAAGAGCACGCCGAGCAAGGTTCTCGGCGACCCCCAGGAGGTGGAAGAGTCCAAGGCGGCCAAAGACGCGCTGCTGCAGGAAGAGTTTCTAGCCAATCAAAACGAACTGGGTAACAGCTGACCCGCTATTTGTTTTGCATTTGATACACAGGGGCGATCCAGTCAGGCTCGCCCCCTCTCAACTCACGCGCCTTGTCTAACGCTGTCAACACTCCGGAGCCATCCAGGTGTCGAGAGAGCAAGAGGCTTTCTTCATGCGTCAGGCGCTTTGCGTTATTCAGCGCCTCACCACTGCTGGGCCCTTCAGGAAAGGCTACTGTCGGCTGCCAAGCTGGCGATCAATCAAGCCCGAAAATTGCTCCCAACTTAACCGGGTAAGAGGAACGTTATCAACCAGGACCGTAGGCGTGCTGGCGACACGAAGTTGCCGGGCAATAGACAGACTCGCTTCGACCTCTTCGCGGCGCTGCTCACGGCTCACGCAACGCTCAAAGCGACCTGGATGCAAGTCCAGCTGAGCGGCATAACCGCTAAAACTGCCGAGAGGATCACGCTCCACGCTCCAACGCGACTGATTGGCGAACAACAGTTCATGCATCCCCCAGTACTCCCCTTGATCCCCAGCACAACGGGCTGCCTGCGCCGCGGGCATGGCGTTGGCATGTTGGCTCAGCGGCAGATCGAAGAACACCATGCGGGCTTTGCCGGTATCAATATATTCGGCCTTGAAACGCGGGTGCAATTGAGCAAAGTTGGCACAGGCCGGGCATTGGTAATCGGCAAACTCGCGCACCACCACCGGCGCATCGGGATCACCGAGTAGCACACCATATTGATCCAGCTCGGCAGGAAACGCTGGCGTATCGGCCGGCACCGATGGCAATACAGTGGCTGGCCCACTACCCGGCGTCGCCAGGTACACTGTCAAGGCGACTAGCGCCAGCACCACCAACACAGCAGCGCCCCACAGCAGCCCCTGTTTACTGTTACGCGCGTGTTGCGGCCCTGAACCCTTGTGTGATTGACGCTGTTTCGCCTCGCCCATGCTGCTCTCCTGTGGATACGCTGTGCAGTGCCGCACCCATAGCAGCCTGCGTGGGTGCAAGCTTAACAAAGAACCTGGGGTGCAGCGCTGACTCAATTGGGTGCAGCACACCGCAGGAAAAGTCCTGAAACTTTTGTCCCGGAGCCCCTGTCGCATGGGTATGGTCGACGTTACTCCGCTACAAAACTGGCAACCACCATTGCCGGGCGACAGCCCGAGCGTCCGCAGCTAACTATCGCAGTTCCTGCCCCCGAACAGTTGACTCAGTGGCTGCAACCTGCTCGCAGCACCTGCACTTGCCGCAGGCGTGACACCTTTACCCGGGACGCTGAGCCTGTGCTCCCATAGACAGAAAACAGATAACCCAGGAGGTTACCCGCATGACCACATCGCCTGACTTATACCCCACCCGCCTGCTTGAATCTCGGCCACTGATTGGCCGCCGCGATCCCGTGGTACACGCCAGAAACCAGCACCGCTGGAACGGCCCTCTCGACGAAGTGGCCCTATCGCACTATGAGCGCGATGGTTTTCTCTGGTTCGAGGGCTTTTTTTCCCAGGAAAGTATGCAACCGTTTTTTGCCGAGTTGAATGACATGGCCAAGGATCCCGACCTGCGCACATCCGATCAGGTGATTTCCGATCCAGTCGGTGGCACGATTCGCTCTGTGTTCGGCATGCATGAGCTGTCGAAAAGATTCAGCGAACTGACCCGTGATCCACGCATTCTGGGCATGGTAAGGCAGCTGTTGGGCAGCGAAGTCTATATTCACCAGTCGCGCATCAACGACAAATTCGGCTTTCAAGGCAGCGGTTTCGACTGGCATTCCGATTTCGAAACCTGGCACGCTGAAGATGGCATGCCGTGCATGCGTGCCGTCAGCGCATCGTTGATGCTCACTGACAATAATGAGTTCAATGGCCCGCTGATGCTGATCCCCGGCTCGCACCAGCATTTCGCTCCCTGTGTCGGCGCAACACCGGATGCCAACTGGGAAAGCTCGTTGCAAGCGCAAAAAGTCGGTGTACCTGACACCGCCGTGCTGGCCGATCTAGGCAAGCGCGGCGGCATTGTGGCACCAAAGGGTCCCGCCGGGTCGTTGCTGCTGTTTGAATGCAATGTACTGCATGCCTCTAACGGCAACATGTCACCCTGGCCGCGTTCTAACCTCTTCTTTGTCTACAACAGTGTTGCCAATCAACTCGGCGTGCCCTACTCCGCCAGAGGCGAACGGCCTGAATTCCTCGGGGCGCGCAAGAATGTCAAACCACTGGAGGTTCACGACGACTTCCCTGAACTCGCCGAACAGGGCGTTGCGCCCCTGCGCAGCCGGGCCTGACTGATTCAGACACAGCGCGCAGCGTGAGAGCGTGTGCTGGCATAAAGACGCGGGATGCAGGACTGCGTTGAGGCCAACAAGCCAACCGCAAGGGGTTGGCCTGTTTGAATCAGGAAAGCACTACCAGCCTGTTGGGTAGCTCGTTGCGTTCATGCGTTGCCGGTATGTGCTGCTCAAGTTGTGCACCACAATCCTGTATGCAGTTCAGAAAGCCCTGCAACACCTGACCGTCGTGGACTTGGGCGGTAAAGCGCTGAACGATCGATTCCCACACCGCATCATCGATACGGCTGGAAATACCACGGTCGACGAGTATTTCCACATAGCGCTCGGCTTCACAGACAAAGATCAGCATCCCGGTATCGGCTTCGGTGTGATGCAAATTCAACTCGATAAACTGCCGCCGCGCCAGGTTACTCGCCCGCCACTGCCGTACCGGCGCAGGGATCAGCCGCGTCAAGACGATCGGCAGCCGAAACAGCAGCGCCAGCACGATAAATACCACCCACTGCACCAGCAGCAGCTCACCGGCCCCCAGCCAGTCGGTGAACAACAGCACCGCCCCCGGCAATACCAACGCTATCAGGCTGGCCCACAGCAATGGGATGTAATGGTAGTCGTCGGCCTGCGCAGCCAACACCGTGACCACCTCGGCATCCGTTGTGAGTTCGATACGGTCAATCGCATCAGCGACTTGCTGCTGTTCGCTTTGAGTAAGAAGAGTCATAGCATTTCCATCCTGATCATTACCAGCCGCCCGAGGCGCCACCGCCTCCAAAGCCGCCACCACCACCGCCAAAACCGCCACCGCCCATACCACCGCCACGGCCGCCGCCCATACCGCTTAGCAGGGCTCCAGCGAGCATCGCGGTACCGAGCCGGCCACGTTTGCCGCGGCCACCCCGACCGCCGCCGCCAATCAGCCCCATGACGATAAAAAACAGCAGGACAAAAATACCTACCGGTGGCTTGTCGTCAGCGTTGCCAGGCTGGGCGTCAGGGACGCGCAGCGGATCACCACCAAGCACCTGGACCATCGCCGTGGTGCCCTCGACGATGCCACGCTCGAACTCATTCTGGCGGAAGGCCGGGGTGATGATGCTGTTAATGATCACCGATGACTGCGCATCGGTCAGGCGGCCTTCAAGCCCATAGCCCACCTCGATTCGCATGCGCCGATCATCACGCGCAATAATCAGCAGGGCACCACTATCGGTATCGGCCTGGCCGATGCCCCAGCTACGCCCCAGTTCCAGGCCGAACTCCTCGATGCTGCGCCCTTGCAGGTCAGGCACGGTAACGACTACTACCTGCTCACCGCTCGCCTGTTCATGACTGGCCAACATCGACGTCAACTGAGCCTCGGTCTGCGCCTCCAGCAACTCGGCCTGGTCCACGACCCGCCCGGTCAGCTCTGGAACACTCAACTCCTGCGCGACCGCAGCACTTGTCAGCATCAACACGCCGACAAGCAGACTGCCCAACGAGGTTGCTGCAACCCTCATTCGAAACTCACCGCGGGCGCCTGATCGGCATCCTCAGTGGTGGCTTCGAAGTTTTCACGGATCGGCATATCGCTGTACATCACGCTGTGCCAGAGGCGCCCGGGAAAGGTCCGGATTTCGGTATTGTACTGCTGCACCGCAGCAATATAGTCGCGGCGCGCCACGGCGATACGATTCTCCGTGCCCTCCAGTTGCGACTGCAAGGCGAGGAAGTTCTGGTTCGATTTCAGCTCCGGATAACGCTCCGACACCGCCATCAAGCGACTCAAGGCGCCGGTCAGCTGACCCTGAGCCTGTTCGAAGGCGCGCATCTTGGCCGGATCATTCAGATCCTCTGCGCTGATCTGGATGGACGTCGCCTTGGCACGCGCTTCCACTACAGCGGTCAGGGTTTCCTGTTCCTGCCGGGCGAAGCCTTTAACCGTCTCAACCAGATTCGGGACCAGATCGGCGCGGCGCTGATATTGGTTTTCCACCTGCGACCAGGCGGATTTGACCTGCTCGTCGTAAGTAGGAATATTGTTGATACCGCAGCCGCTTAAAAATGCCGTCAACATTAAAAGGGCGGCCAGTGACCAGGTAGATTTCAAACGCTGCGTAAGCATGTGCTATTCGTCCGTGCCAGTTGAGTTGTTCAATACAGACCGCCAGTCCTGATGCGAGTTCAGGCCAACCGGGGCACAGACACTAACAGCATCGGTGATGTTTTTCCTGCCCGGGTTGAAAAGCTGTCCGCGTACTGGGGCGGGTACGGGTAAACTGATAGGCCTTTTTCCGACTGTTTGAGCCCGCGATGACTTTTGCAACCCTTGGCCTGATTGATCCGCTGCAGCGCACGCTGGCCACGCTGGGCTATGACGCCCCGACCCCGATCCAGCAGCAGGCCATACCGGCGGTGCTCAAGGGTCGCGATCTGATGGCTGCGGCCCAGACCGGCACCGGCAAGACCGCCGGCTTTGCCTTGCCATTGCTGCAACGCCTGACCCAGGAAGGCCCGAGACTGCAAAGTAACGCGGTGCGGGCGCTGGTGCTGGTGCCCACGCGCGAACTGGCCGAGCAGTTATTGCACAGTTTTGCCGCCTACGCCCAGGATCTGCCGCTGCGCAGCTACGCTGTGTACGGCGGCGTTGCCATCAACCCGCAGATGATGGCCCTGCGCCCGGGCACGGACGTACTGATCGCCACCCCCGGCCGACTGCTGGACCTGTACCGGCAAAACGCGGTGAAGTTCGACCAGCTACAGACGCTGGTGCTGGATGAAGCCGACCGCATGCTGGATCTGGGCTTTGCCGATGAGCTCGAGCAGGTATTTACTGCATTGCCCCGGCAGCGCCAGACACTGCTGTTTTCGGCGACCTTTTCCAGCGCGATCCGGGCGCTTGCCAGCCAGCTGCTGCGCGATCCGTTGCTGATCGATATCAGCCCACCGAACACGACGGCCAGCTTGGTGCGCCAATGGATCATCCCGGTCGACAAGAAACGCAAGGCCGAACTGTTCATGCACCTGCTGCAACACAGGCAATGGGGCCAGGTGCTGGTCTTCGCCAAGACCCGCAACAGTGTCGACCAACTGACCGACAGTCTCACCACGCTGGGCTTCACGGCCGATGCGATACACGGCGACCGCCCGCAACCCAGCCGATTGCGCGCCCTGGCCCGCTTCAAGGCGGCCGAAGTACAGATTCTGGTGGCCACCGATGTCGCTGCCCGGGGACTGGATATCGACGCCCTGCCCCTGGTCGTCAACTTCGATCTGCCCCTCGTTGCTGAAGATTACATTCACCGCATTGGCAGAACCGGTCGCGCGGGTGCCTCGGGGGATGCCGTCTCTCTGGTCAGCGCCGATGAGGTCCGGCAACTGGCGGCCATTGAAACGCTAACCCAGCAATTGTTGAAACGGGAGGTGGAAGCGGGATTCGAACCGGTGCACAAGGTCCCGGTAACGGCGCTCGGCGGACAGCTGATCAAAAAACCGAAAAAGCCGAAGAAACCCAAATCGATCTCAGCCACCGGCAAAAGCCGCATTCATCTGGGTAATTGGTTTGAAGAGAAATAGCCCGCAGCCGCCGGATTGAAGCACAACGGGCCTCTGTATGACGTCAAGGCCAGCCGGAAGCCAATGGCAGATGGACGAGCAGCCTCTGTGCCGCGCCTGATTACTGCTGAGCAGCCAAGCGCACTGCGCGTTGCCGGTGGCTGATATAGATCAACGCCAGCGCGCCTACCAGCAAGGCCATCGACAGATAGCGTGACAGATCCAATGGCATACGGGTATTGCCGAGCCAGCCGAAATGATCGATCAACAGGCTCATCAACAACTGCCCTGAAATCACCGCCACCGTGGCCGCCGCGGTGCCGACCCGCGGCACGGCGAATACAATCGCGAGCATGTAGACCACACCAAACAGCGCACCGATCAATTGCCATTTCGGCACGGTGAGCAAGGTCGCCTCCTGGGGCGACTCGAAGAACAACATCAGCAGAAAGGTAATGACCGCACCCACCGCGAAGGTCAGCCAGGCACTTTCAATCACGCCCGCCTTCGCGCCCAATCTACCGTTGATCGAAGACTGCACCGCCAACAGCGAACCGCCGACTAAAAGCAAAGCAAAAACAATAGGTAATATCATAGCCTTATCCTTTTACATCAACCATAACGCTGCAAGAATCATCACCAGCGCCAGCACGCGATAAGCGTCTACTGCCCGCCGCTCACTGCCGAGCAGACCAAAATGATCAATGATCAGACTGGCCGCGACCTGTCCGCAAAGGATGCCGACCATGGTCATGCCAACCCCGACCAGCGGGGTCGCTACGGTCAAGATGATCACGTAGATCGGCCCGAGAATACCGCCCGTCAACATCCAGCGCGGCTGGGCAAACAGTCGCCCGAGCTGCCGCCGCGGGGCGAATACCAGCACCAGCGACAGCAACAGTGCCCCAACCAGAAAGATCGACAGTGTCGCGGCCAGATGCCCTACCTGCTCACCCAGCGGACCCAGCAGTCCCGCCTCCACCGATAGCCCCATACCCGCTACCACTACCACCAGTAAAATAATCACCTGTTGCATACCGCCTCCTTTGCTCAGGCGGGCCACCCTAATGCGCGCGAAGACTTGCTACAATTGGGGCAACTGACAAAGGACTATTGCCTTTTGAACAACTCACCCAATTTGCTTGCGCTCCGCCTGTTTGTCCGCGTCGCCATGACCGGCAGCTTTGCCGAGACCGCGCGTTTTTACCGCCTGCCGGCCTCCTCGGTATCGCGGCATATCGCCAAGCTGGAAAAGCATCTGGGCCAACGCCTGCTGTTTCGGCATACCCGCGCAGTCCGTCTGACCGATGCTGGGGAGCGTTATTATCTGGATGTAAGGCCGATTCTGGTCAATCTGGACCTGGCCAACGAACAACTCAGCGGCAGTGCTGACGGTCCACGGGGTTTGTTGCGCATTAATGCCCCGGTGGCCTTCGGCAGACGGCATATCGCCCCGCTGCTGGCAGGGCTGCAGTCACAGCATCCGGCGCTAGAGGTTGAGCTGACACTCAGCGACGCCTTTATCGATCCAGTGCAGGAAGGTGCGGATGTGGTCATTCGGGTCGGCGCACTGGATGACTCCAGCCTGGTCGCGCGTCAGCTGGCACGGCAGCGGTTTGTCGCCTGCGCGGCGCCGGCGTACCTTGCTCGGCAGACTGCGCCGGTGCATCCTGAGCAACTCGCTGAGCATAACTGCCTGGTCTACAAAGGTACCCGCGGTTTTCAGCCCTGGTATTTTCGCCAGCCCGATAGCGGCAGCTTTCAACGTTTCGATGTTAGCGGCAATCTTTACGGCAATAATGCTGAAAGCCTGGTGGAGGCCGCGCTACAGGGCCAAGGCATTATACTTTTCCCTACCTGGCTGCTGTACGAAGCCTTGCACCAGCGCACGTTGCTCCCGCTGCTGGAGGATTTTGAAGCCTCGGGCGAGGCAACACTGGAAGGCATCCATGTCATCTATCCGGAAAATCGCTTGCGCTCCTCAAAGGTTGCCGTGTTTCTTGAGCATCTTTTCCGGGAAACCGGCGAGCGCCCCTATTGGGACAGTTAAAGGCGCGCTCCATCTGGCCCTGCAGTTGGCCCCCGGGGCTGGACAAACACGCACAGCACAAGATCGCCAGGGCGCGTGCATCATTGCTCTGAATACCATGACCACTGCACGTTTGCCGAGGTCGCGGCAGCCTGGCTACACTTCAGCCATCACCCGCACAGCAAGGACAGACCATGAGCTTTGATACCCCAATATACCTCTGCGGACCGCTACGCGAACCCAGGCAGATGCTCGCCGACCAGCAATACAGCGGCCACACCTCGATCCATGACGACAGCATGGCAGAAAAGCTTGGCTTCAGAGCCGGACCGATTGAAGGGCCCACCCACTTCAGCCTGTTCGTACCGCTGCTGGTCGAGATCTGGGGGCAGGCCTGGTTCGAGCGCGGCTGTTTCTCGTCGCACTTCCAGAACATGGTCGTGGAAGGTGAGCTGGTGCGCGCCTTTGTCGAGCGGCCGGCGCCCGGCGCCACCCGCGTGCGCGCCTGGGCGGAGAAAGCCGATGGCACTCCGGTGCTGGAAGCCAGCGCCAGCCTTGGGCCTGACGACGGACCGACCCTGCTGGATGAGCGCATGGCCACACTCCGCGCACCGCAGAAGCTGGTCATCCTGGCCGATCTGCAGGTCGGCATGACTGGCGCAGGAGACGAACAGGTACGCATGGATGCCGAGCAGCACATGGGTGATCTGTATCCCTTTTCGCTGGCGCAGAAACTGGAAGGCATCAGCGAAAATTCGCCCTGGTATTCGGACGCTGCCAGCACGCCCTGGGGCCGCGCCATCATCCCCTTGGAGATGGTCAGTGTACTGGCCGAGTACAGCAGCAAGCAGGCCGCCTTCCCGGTCAAGCAACCGGTGATTGGTCTGTTCGCCGATCAGGAAATCCGCATGTTTGACGGGCCCTTGTTTGTTGGCGAGGACTACCTGATCCGCCGTGAGATCGTTGCCCTGTCAGAGAGCAAGCGCACCGAATCCTATTGGGTTCGCAGCCGTATTTATGATGCCAGCGGCGAAATACTCAAGGCGCAAATGCTGCTCAACCACGCCACGCTCAAGCACTCCTACCCCGATTACCAGGCTGAAGCATCGGCCTGAGCCGCGTGCTCTGCCGCTGCCTGCGGGCAGTGGCAGAGCAGTGTTGGGTGCCTCACACGTCTTTCTCTACTCGCACAACAAACGACACCAGATAACGCACCACTGGCACCACCAGGGTAATAATCGGGAAAGCCACCACGAAAGCCAGCATCCAGGCCTTCAGCCAGATGGCCACAATGCCGTCCACCGGGCCGATATTGAACAGCGTGATCACCATCGACATGATGCCCGACATGATCAGCGCCATCAGGAAGGAAAACACATAAGCGGTATATTTCTGTGGAATCAAGCGGGTGGCTTCCTCTTGAGCAGGTCAATGTGCAATAGCCAGCATGATACTCGCTAGCGGCGCGGTGGCGGCGTGAACACTGTGTTGCAAATTTATCCCTGATGCGATTGAACCGCCGCCTTTCCCTGGGCGAATCCGCT
>JAWOGT010000318.1:0-4076 GCA_046496585.1 Halopseudomonas sp. | reverse complement strand
GCGATCCAGATTTCCGGGATCAGAACCCCTTCAAGATCAAGGCAAGCGATTTCCACAGGTGACTCCCGACAGGCAATTTGAATTGGCGCACAATCTACCGGCTGGGCAGTCAGGACGCAATGCCCAGCACCCATGACAGCAGATGCTTCATATCGATAAAGCATAAAAGTATAACCAAATAAAAGGCGATGGACTAAGACGCCTTTGCTAGACTCTCGCCCATACCGCAGCCCGCAGAGACGGGCGGCCCTGATCCGGAGAAGCCCATGGCCCTTGCCGCTTTCGATGTCAGCACACTCGCCGCCGAGTATGCCGACAAAACCCCACAGCAGATTCTCCAGTTGGCCCTCAACCAGTTCGATGACCTATGGCTGTCCTTCAGCGGCGCCGATGATATCGTGGTCCTGGATATGGCCTGGAAAATCAATCCGCAGATACAGGTATTCACGCTGGATACCGGCCGCCTGCACCCGGAAACCTATCAGTTTCTGGAGAAAGTCAGAAAACACTACGGCATCCAGCTAGAGGTGCTGTCCCCCGACCAGCAGCGGCTGGAAGCCTATGTCAAGGAAAAAGGTCTGTTTGATTTCTATGATAGCGGTCATGGCGAGTGCTGCGGGGTGCGCAAGATCGCCCCACTGCGGCGCAAGCTCGCCGGGGTAGACGCCTGGATCACCGGGCAACGCAAAGACCAGAGCCCCGGTACCCGCAGCCATGTGCCGGTGATTGAAGTTGATCGCGGCTTCAGTGGACCCGGCCGGGAGCTGGTCAAGTTCAACCCCCTGGCCAACTACACCAGTGAGGACGTGTGGAATTACATCCGCATGCTCGAGATCCCCTACAACAGCCTGCACGAACGCGGCTTTGTCAGCATCGGTTGCGAACCTTGCACCCGCCCGGTACTGCCCAATCAGCATGAACGTGAAGGCCGCTGGTGGTGGGAAGAAGCGACGCAAAAGGAGTGCGGTCTGCACGCCGGAAATTTGATCGCCCAGGGGTAGACCCAGCCGCAAGCTTCAAGCTTCAAGCAGCTCGAGTAGCTTGCGGGTTGCGGGTAATTGCTTGTAGCTTGCGGCTTGTAGCTGGGCTTGCAGCTTGCAGCTGACGCCAAAGGCGTCAACGCACCGGCAAATCGACGCCTTCAAACACTTCGTCCAACTCAGCCTTGGTATGACACTGCAAGGCTTTTTCTACCCGCTCACGGTTCAGGTGCGGGGCAAACTCCTGCATGAAGTCATACATGAACCCGCGCAGGAAAGTGCCGCGCCGGAAGCCGATCTTGGTAATACTGGCTTCGAACAGATGCCCGGCATCGATCATGACCAGATCAGCATCGAGCACCGGATCGACGGCCATTTTGGCCACAATACCCACGCCCAGTCCAAGCCGCACATAGGTCTTGATTACGTCAGCGTCAGCGGCGGTGAACACCACCTTGGGCGACAGGCCTTTATCGCTGAAGGCTTCATCGAGCTTGGAACGGCCAGTGAAGCCAAACACGTAGGTCACCAGCGGATACTCGGCCAGTTCCTGCAGTGACAGGCTGTCAAGTTGCGTCAACGGGTGGCCCTTGGGCACGATGACACAGCGGTTCCAGCGGTAACAAGGCATCATCACCAGGTCGGAAAACAGTTCCAGCGCTTCAGTGGCGATGGCAAAATCGGCGGTGCCGTCAACCGTCATCTGGCAGATTTGCACCGGCGTACCTTGATGCATGTGCAACGAGACATCCGGATAACGCTGAATGAACTTGCTGATGATCGGTGGTAACGCATAGCGCGCCTGGGTATGCGTGGTAGCCAGGGTGAGGTTGCCCTTGCGCTCATTGCTGAACTCCTGGGCGATCTGCTTGATGCTGTCTACCTTGCGCAGGATCTCGCCAGCCGTCTGAATGATCCGCTCGCCGGCCGGGGTGACGCGCGTCAGGTGTTTGCCGCTACGGGAGAAGACTTCGACGCCCAATTCATCTTCGAGCAGACGGATCTGCTTGCTGATGCCGGGTTGCGAGGTGTACAGACTTTGCGCCGTGGCGGAGACATTCAAATCATGGTGCGCCACTTCCCATATATAGCGGAGCTGCTGCAATTTCATCGGTGACTTCCCCTGTAGTATCCGGCGAGCGCCAGATACCGGCGCTTTATAACCATATTAGCGTATATACCAATCAGGTTAGACCATAAAATATGGAATTGACTGCAACAGGAGTGAAATATTCCGACCACTGGTCACGCAGCAGCGGGGCTCAAGGTTTAATCGGACTATTGCTGATGCCGTGGGGCACATGTCCGGTCGGGACCACACCCACGGCGCTGCGGCAGTGGCCTTCCTGATCGTCAAAGAACAGGTCGGCGCCAAAGGCGCGGAGAAATTCCGATTTATCCATGCCGCCGAGAAACAGAGATTCATCCAGACGGATATCCCATTCACGCAGCGTGCGGATCACGCGCTCGTGGGCGGGGGCACTGCGTGCGGTGAATAGCGCCGTGCGGATCGGGCAGGCACCCGCAGTGAATTCGGTCTGGATCCGATTGAGCGCCGCGAGGAAGGCCTTGAATGGCCCGCCCCCCAGGGGTTCACGCGCCGAGGCCACCTCGTTGGCCTGAAAGGCTTCCAGGCCGTCGCGCTGGAACACCTGCTCGGATTCATCGGAGAACAGCACCGCATCGCCATCAAAGGCGATGCGCAGCTCATCGCGCATTTCCCGCGGCTGCTTGGAAGGCAGAATAGTGGCGGCAGCGAAACCGGCCTCCAGCGCGCTGCGCACATCTTCAGCGTGGGTCGATAAAAACAACTGGGTACCGAAGGCCGGCAGGTATTGAAACGGGTTGCGCCCGCCAGCAAAGGCCGCGCGGGTAATCCCCAGCCCGTAGTGTTGTATGGAGTTGAACACCCGCAGACCAGTATCGGCGCTGTTGCGCGACAACAGGACCACCTCTACCCGGCTGTCACCTTCCAGCAGGCTGTTGATGCGCAGCAGCTTTTGCACCAGGCCAAAGGCCTCGCCCTGCTCCAGAGGCGTGTCTTCACGGGCAATCTGATACTGCCGATAGGCTTCCAGGCCCTCCTGTTCGTAGACCTGATGGCTGTCGTCCAGATCAAACAGTGCTCTGGAGGAAATCGCTACGACCAGTTTATCGCCAAGCCTGACCGGCATGATGCGTCCTTACTCGGGTTGCAGATAGCTGTCTTGAACAAATTGCAGCATGTTCAACAATGCCTCGGTTTTCGGCATGCTGCAACCTGCCTGTGCGGCGAGTTTCAGCGCTTCGCCATACAGGCTGTCGAGCTCCATCGGGCGCTTGTGCAGCCAGTCATGGTACATGCTCGGGTAGTAATCGGGCATGTGCCGCGTCGCCTTGAGCAGCTTGGCGGCATAGTCCTCGGGCATGTCGTGGCCACAGGCCTTGGCGGCCGCCACCACCTCGCCCATCAGATCAACGATCAACTGCCGGCTGGCGGCACTGTTGAGCAGCGCATCAGTACCCGCGTCGAGCAGTACCGACAGGCCATTGAACGACGCATTCCAGACCAGCTTCTGCCAGCGCGCGGCATCGATATTGGCCATTTCCCGCGCCTCGATACCGGAGCTGCGAAACAGCTCGGCTGCCGCGGCGATGATCTCCGCAGCGGCCTCTGCGGAGGCCGGCCCCGAGTGGTAGCCCAGATCTACCAGCCCGTTGGCTTGATGCTTAACTTGGCCGGGCCCCTCGCGGTACAAGCACACATAGCAAAGCCCGCCAATCAGATGGAGATGGTCCGGCAACAGCGGACGCAGATAGGTTTCATTGTTCAGTCCGTTCTGGAACAGTACCACCTTCGCGCCCGGCGCCGCAGCGGCGGCGATGATCGGCGCCAGATCGGCATTGCCGGTCGTTTTGGTGCCTACCAGCAGCCAATCACAGGGCGGCATGGCAGACACATCATTATAGGCCTGCACCGGATTGAGCGTCAGGCTGCCGTGCACCAGACTGTCCACGGTGATGCCATTGGTGAGTACCGCCTGATACTCGCTGCGCAGCAGGAAATGCACATCATGACCGGCCCGCGCCAGCATCAGCCCATAGAAGCCACCGATC
>JAWOGT010000269.1:0-19687 GCA_046496585.1 Halopseudomonas sp. | reverse complement strand
CTTCCGGCGTATCCGTGTCGGCGTTGGCCACCCGGGCGACAAGTCACTCGTGATGCCCTACCGACAGCGAGCGTGGGCTCCTGGCGGACGCGCTGTTCAGCCAGATTGACCTGCATCGTGTGTATGGCGGGGTGGTGCCGGAGCTGGCCTCGCGTGATCACGTCAAGCGCCTGGTGCCGTTGATGCGGGAGGTTTTCGCCAGTGCCGGTATTGCCGAAGGCGATGTCGACGGCGTGGTCTATACCGCCGGGCCGGGGTTGGTGGGCGCCCTGCTGGTGGGTGGGGCTTGCGCGCGCGCCGTGGCCTTCGCCTGGGGCGTGCCGGCGCTGGGTGTGCACCATATGGAAGGTCACCTGTTAGCCCCGATGCTGGAGGCGTCGCCGCCAGCCTTTCCCTTTGTCGCGCTGCTGGTGTCCGGTGGGCATACCCAACTGGTGCGGGTCGATGGTATTGGTCAGTATCAGTTGCTTGGCGAATCGCTGGACGATGCCGCTGGCGAAGCCTTCGACAAAACCGCCAAGCTGATGGGGCTGCCCTATCCCGGCGGCCCCGAGATAGCCCGCCTGGCCGTCTCGGGAACGCCGGGACGGTTCGTTTTCCCGCGTCCGATGACCGACAGGCCGGGTCTGGATTTCAGCTTCAGTGGCCTGAAAACCGCGACTTTGACAGCTTGGCAGCAATGTGTCGCCAAGGGTGATGCCGGCGAGCAAACCCGCTGTGACGTAGCGCTGGCCTTTGAGCAAGCGGTGGTCGACACGCTGACGATCAAGTGCAAGCGCGCCCTCAAGGCGTGCGGTCTGAACCGGCTGGTGATCGCCGGAGGCGTTAGTGCCAATCGGCATCTGCGCGTCTCGCTGGAAGCCATGGCCAAGGGGATGCGCGGCGAGTTGTTCTATGCGCGGCCGGAATTCTGCACGGATAACGGCGCCATGATCGCCTATGCGGGTTGTCAGCGGCTGATGGCTGGCCAACACGACCAATCCGGTATCGAGGCGCGGGCGCGCTGGCCAATGGAAGCCTTGCCGCCGCTCACTTGCGGCAAGGCTAATTCTTGAACTGATTCTCGCTGCCGGTCAGCAGGCGGCCTATATTCAACCGATGACGCAACAAAATCAGCAGCACCATGATGCAGCCGGCCAGCAACAGCTCTGATCTGTCCCATGCCAGCCAGGGTAACAGACCGATGCAGGCCGCTATCGACGCGACGGAGGCGATGCGCAGGCTGACGAAGGTGGCCAGCCAGATCGCAGCAACCAGCAGCGCCGCCGGCCAGGACAGCATGAGCAGAGCGCCCGCAGCCGTGGCGACACCCTTGCCACCGCGCAGGCGATGGAATATCGGCAGAATATGCCCGGTAACGGCGGCTAACGCGATCCAGCCTTGCGCTGCCGGCTCAAGCCCCGCACGCTGGGCCAGCCAGACAGCCAATGCGCCTTTGCCCAGATCGCCGAGCAGGGTTGCCAACGCCAGCGGTTTGCCGCCCAGGCGCAGCATATTGCTCGCGCCGGGATTGCCCGAACCCATGCTGCGCGGGTCGGGCAAGCGCCGCAGCTGGCTGATGAGCACAGCAAAAGACACCGAGCCCAGCAGGTAGGCGGTACACAGCAGCAGGATGAATGAAGGGGTCATGGTTCTTGCCGTGATCAAAATCCGATTGTAGTCGAGCCTGTTGTAGTCGACCCGATTGTCTTTGCCCTGTGTGTATTCAACGGTGTTTGAACCTTATTGCCTTACAGATCGGAGCGTGATGTGGACCAGGTATTTATCAAAGGGTTGGCCGTCGAGGCGGTGATCGGCGTTTACGACTGGGAGCGGAGCATTGTGCAGCCATTGGTGCTGGACCTGGAGATGGGCTGGGACATCCGTGAGGCCGCCGCTGGCGATGACCTGGGTGCTACGCTGGATTACGCCGCGGTCAGCACGCGCGTGCTCGGCTATGTAGCCGCCAGCCAGTTCCTGTTGGTCGAGGCCCTGGCCGAGCACGTCGCGGCGCTGGTGATGGAGGAGTTTGGCGTACCCTGGTTGCGCCTGCGGGTAACCAAGCCAGGCGCGGTAGCCCAGGCCAGTGGCGGTGTGGGTGTATTGATCGAGCGTGGAGCGCGTGCAGCATGACCATGGTTTTCCTTGGCGTAGGCAGCAATACCGATCGCGAGCAGCACCTCGGCCGTGGGCTGGGTGCGCTTGAGCAGTTGCTGGGGCCGCTGGATGTTTCTCCGGTGTTTGAAAGTGATGCGGTAGGTGTGCTGGGGCGCCGTTTTCTGAACCTGGTGGTGGGTGCTGAAACGCACCTGTCACTGATTGATCTGACGTCGGGGCTCAAGGCCATCGAGGCCGCTTGTGGGCGCCGTGACTCACCCTCGCCCGGACGTATCACGCTGGATATCGATATCCTTTGCTATGGCGATCTGGCCGGCGAGCACCAGGGGCTGACCCTGCCGCGGCCGGAAGTGTTGCGCAATGCCTTTGTACTCTGGCCCCTGGCCCTGCTGGCGCCGCATGCGCTGTTGCCTGGCAGTGGTCGGAGCCATGCCGAGCTCTGGGCCGGCTGGCAGGGTGATCAGGCGTTGTGGCCGGTCGCGTTTGCGTGGCGGGGGCGGGCATTGACGCCGCCGGAGCTGCTGGAGGCGCATGCGTTGCGGTCGTTCCGCGGCGCTTGACTCTCGTGGGTGCGGCCGCCTGGCCGCGAAGAAGTGGCGCACGAGTCAGCAGCGAATGCTTTTTGCGGCCGGGCGGCGGCTCCCACTGTCCGGCACTGCCGCCGGCCAGCGTTCCCACAGATCCGGCTGATCCGGCTGACGTTGGTGCCTAGCGGCGACTAAAACCGGCTTTGTACTCGGCAATGGCGCTTTCCCGTTCGCGCTCCAGCGCTTTTCCCAGTTCGGCTCCTTGCAGACCCTGTGCCAGCAGCGACTCGACCCTGACGCTGCGCGCCGCCTGGGCGGCGGCGCGCAGGTAATCTGCCTGGGGATAGGCTTCGTTCTCCAGGCCAGTGCGGCCGCGGGCATCGGCTTCACAGGCGCCGAGAAACTGCTCGAAACGCTCCGGTCGGCGGTAGATATCGAACGCCTTGAACAGCTTGAGCAAGGTGCCGGGTTTGAGCTCCAGCGCCCGGTGGCAGTGGCTGTGATACTCGCAGGTCAGCAAAGCCAGTTCCTGACATTCACGGGGCGCCTTGCAGCGCTGATTGACCGCCCTTACTGCGGCCAGTCCCTTGGTTTCATGGCCATGGTGCTTGGGCCAGTGGGCCGGATCGGTCAGGCCTTTGCCCAGGTCGTGCAGCAGGCAGGCCCAGCGGGCGGCTAGCGGCAGGTTCATGTGTGCTGCGCAGTGCAAGACCAGGAGCAGATGCTCACCAGTATCGACTTCTGGATGGTGCGACCTGGGCTGCGGGATGCCGAACAGACGGTCGACCTCGGGCAATAGCTCGGCCAGCGCGCCGCAATCACGCAGCACCCGGATAAACATCTCGGGGTTGGGCTCCATTAGCGCGCGGCTGATTTCCTTCCAGCTGCGCTCGGCGGTCAGCGCCTGCAGCTCCCCGCTCTCAGCCAGTTCACGCATCAGCGCCATGGTCTCAGGCGCGACGCTGAAGCCCATGCGCTGGTAGCGGGCCGCATAACGGGCGACGCGCAGCACGCGCATCGGGTCTTCGACGAAAGCGGGCGAAACGTGCCGCAACAGGCGCGCGGCGAGGTCGCGCTGCCCGCCGTAGGGGTCGATCAGGTTGCCATCGGCATCCAGAGCCATGGCATTCACGGTCAGGTCGCGGCGGATCAGGTCCTGCTCCAGGGTCACGTCGGGGCTGGCGTGAAAGGTAAAACCGCCGTAGCCCTGGCCGCTCTTGCGCTCGGTCCGCGCCAGGGCGTACTCCTCGCCGGTGTCAGGATGCAGAAATACCGGGAAATCCTGGCCGACCGGCCGAAAGCCGGCCTCGAGCATGTCCTCCGGGGTGGCGCCGACGACCACCCAATCGTAATCACTGAAGGGATGGCCGAGCAGTTGGTCGCGCACCGCGCCGCCGACCAGGTAGGTGGAATAGGTAGATGCCATTGCGTCCAGGGTCTCTATGCAGTTTTCAGCTTCAAGCTTCAAGCTTCAAGCTGAAAACTGCAAGCTACACGCTTGCCGCCGTGCGCAAAAAAAACCTTGGCAGTGCTGGATCTGCTTGCCGCTTGAAGCTTGCCGCTTGCCGCTTCTTCAGATGGGCGGGATATTCAGGTCGAAACGCGGCATCTTGTCGATCGGGCTCTCGGGTCTGGATGGAATGTGCATCTGCGCTTTCAGCTCTTCGCCGTCCAGACTGTACAGGTGAATATCAAAGCCCCACAGACGATGCAGGTGCTTGAGCATTTCACCGGTCGATTCGCCCAGCGGTTTGCCGTCGTGGCGCTGGTGATGCAGGGTCAGCGAACGGTCGCCGCGCCGGTCCACTTTCCATACCTGAATGTTCGGTTCGCGGTTGCCCAGGTTGTACTGCGCGGCCAGGTGCTGGCGTACGGCGCGATAGCCACTGTCGTCATGGATGGCGGCCACCTGCAGATGGTCATCGCTCTCATTGTCGGCGATGGCGAAGAGCTTGAGATCGCGAATCACTTTGGGTGACAGGTATTGCAGGATGAAGCTCTCGTCCTTGAAGGTGCGCATGGCGAAGGTGAGTGTTTCCAGCCAGTCACTACCGGCGATGTCAGGAAACCAGCGGCGGTCCTCTTCGCTAGGGTGTTCACAGATGCGGCGGATATCCTGCATCATCGCAAAGCCCAGGGCATAGGGGTTGATGCCGCTGTACCACTGGCTGTCGAAGGGCGGCTGATAGATCACGCTGGTGTGCGATTGCAGAAACTCGATCATGAAGCCTTCGGTGACCTTGCCGTCGTCGTACAGGTGATTGAGCAGGGTGTAATGCCAGAAGGTGGCCCAGCCTTCATTCATGACCTGGGTCTGACGTTGCGGATAGAAATACTGCGCGACCTTGCGCACGATGCGCACCACCTCGCGCTGCCAGGGTTCAAGTAACGGCGCATTTTTCTCAATGAAATACAGCAGATTTTCCTGCGGCTCACTGGGGTAGCGTGGCTCTTGGGCGAGTTTTTCCCGCGCGCTGGCGCTGATCGGGATGGTACGCCAGAGTTCGTTGACCTGGCGTTGCAGATGCTCTTCGCGCTCCTGCTGACGCAGGCGCTCTTGCTCGGCGGAAATCGGATAGGGGCGCTTGTAGCGGTCGACGCCGTAATTCATCAGCGCATGGCAGGAGTCGAGGATATCTTCAACGGCGTCGATTCCATGGCGTTCCTCGCATTCGTTGATGTAATGCCGAGCAAACACCAGATAGTCAATGATCGCGCTGGCGTCGGTCCAGCTGCGAAACAGATAGTTGCCTTTGAAGAACGAGTTGTGGCCATAACAGGCATGCGCGATGACCAGCGCCTGCATGGTCATGGTGTTCTCTTCCATCAGATAGGCGATGCACGGGTCGGAGTTGATCACGATCTCGTAGGCCAGGCCCATCTGGCCGCGCGTGTAGTTCTTCTCGGTATGCAGAAAATGCTTGCCGTAGGACCAGTGGTGATAGCCCAGCGGCATGCCGACCGAGGCATAGGCGTCCATCATCTGCTCGGCAGTAATCACCTCGATCTGGTTCGGATAGGTATCCAGTCCGTAGACCTCACGGGCGATACGGCCGATTTCCTGATCGTATTCGCGGATCAGCTCGAAGGTCCATTCCGAGCCGGTAGAGATGGGTTGCCGGATCATGTAACCATCCTCTTCTGGAACAACTTGCGAAATACCGGGTAGATGTCAGTGGCATCGACGATCTGTTGTTGCGCGAAACTGTCCGGAAAGGCCCCGGTTATCCGCTCGTATTCATACCAGAGCGCCTGATGCTCCCGCGGGGTGATTTCCACATAGCAGTAATATTGCATCGCCGGCATGATCTGCTTGATCAGCAACTCGCGGCAGATCGGCGAGTCGTCGTTCCAGTTGTCGCCGTCGGAGGCCTGGGCGCAGTAGATATTCCACTCGCTGGGGGCGTAGCGTTCATCGACGATCTGCTGCATCAGCCGCAGTGCACTGGAGACAATGGTGCCACCGGTTTCGCGGGAGTAGAAAAACTCTTCCTCGTCGACCTCCTTGGCGCTGGTGTGATGGCGGATAAACACCACCTCGATGCGTTCGTAGTTACGCCGCAAAAACAGATAGAGCAGGATATAGAAGCGCTTGGCCAGATCCTTGGTGGCCTGGGTCATCGAGCCGGACACATCCATCAGGCAGAACATCACCGCCTTGGAGCTGGGGTTGGGTTGTTTGGTCATCAGGTTGTAGCGCAGGTCGAAGGTGTCCAGGAACGGGATGCGCTCAATGCGCTGTTGCAGGGCGTCTATTTCGTCCTGCAGTGCTTTCTGATCGATGAGGTTGTCAGGCTGCTGCTGACGCAGCAGTTCCAGCTCCTGGGTCGCTTCGCGCACGCGCCGCCGGCTGCTGCCACTCAATGCAATGCGCCGGGCATGCGACGCGCGCATGGAGCGCACGATATTGATCCGCGACGGGTTGCCCTGCTGACTGATGCCGGCGCGCACTGGCTTGAAGGTATCGGTGCCGGTCAGGTGGCGCTTGACCAGATTGGGCAAGGCCAGATCCTCGAACATGAAGTCGAGGAATTCATCCTGGGTAATTTGAAAGACGAATTCATCCATGCCCTCGCCATTGTCCCCGGCCTGACTGCCACCCCGGCCGCCGCCACCGCCGTCGGGGCGTGCGATGCGATCGCCGGTAGTGAACTCGCGGTTGCCCGGATGCACGCCGGTTTTGCGTCCGCCCTGGCCATGATGAAAAATCGGTTCGTCGATATCCCTGCCGGGAATGCTGATCTGCTCGCCGCCATGAATGTCGGTAATCGAACGCCGGCCCACGGCGTCTTCCACGGCCTTTTTGATGTGCGTCTTGTAACGCCGCAGGAACCGTTGCCGGTTGACCGTGCTCTTGTTCTTGCCGTTCAGACGGCGGTCGATAACATGGCTCATGGCTCCTCCGGGGCCAGCGGCAAGCTGCAAGCTTCAAGCTGCAAGCGAAACGCTGGCCGTGCTCGATTCAAACTCTAGCGTCTGCCGCCGCTCACGAATGCCTCGCTTGAAGCTTGAGGCTCGTGGCTGCCGAGTGGCGGCGCAGCTGCTACTGGGCCTTACGCACGCGCAGATACCATTCCGAGAGCAGGCGCACCTGCTTTTCCGTGTAACCGCGTTCGACCATGCGACTGACGAAATCGCCGTGTTTCTTCTGGTCTTCTTTTGACGCTTTGGCATTGAAGCTGATGACCGGGAGCAGGTCCTCGGTGTTGGAGAACATTTTCTTCTCGATCACCATCCGCAGCTTTTCGTAGGACAACCACGATGGATTCTTGCCATTATTTTGCGCCCGGGCGCGGAGCATGAAGTTGACAATTTCGTTGCGAAAATCCTTTGGGTTGCTGATGCCTGCCGGTTTTTCAATCTTTTCCAGTTCTTCGTTGAGCGCTATGCGATTGAGGATTTCGCCGGTATCCGGATCGCGGTATTCCTGATCCTGGATCCAGAAATCGGCGTACATCACGTAGCGATCAAAGATGTTCTGCCCATACTCGCTATAGGATTCCAGATACGCGGTTTGGATCTCCTTGCCGATAAAGTCGACATACCGCGGTGCCAGATACTCCTTGATAAAACGCAGATAGCGTTCGCTGACTTCCGCGGCGAACTGTTCCTGCTCGATCTGCTGCTCGAGCACATACAGCAGGTGCACCGGGTTGGCGGCGACTTCGCTGTTGTCAAAATTGAAGACCTTGGAGAGAATCTTGAAGGCAAATCGGGTCGAGAGCCCATTCATGCCTTCGTCCACGCCGGCGCTGTCCCGGTACTCCTGAATGGACTTGGCCTTGGGGTCGGTATCCTTGAGGTTTTCGCCGTCGTAGATACGCATCTTCGAATAGACGCTGGAGTTCTCTGGCTCCTTGAGGCGTGACAGGACGGTGAACTGCGCGAGCATCTTCAGCGTGTCGGGAGCGCAATGCGCATGCGCCAAGGAACTGCTGGTCAGCAGCTTCTGGTAAATCTGGATCTCATCGCTGACGCGCAGACAGTAGGGCACCTTGACGATATAGATACGGTCAATAAAAGCTTCGTTGTTCTTGTTGTTGCGGAAGGTATGCCATTCGGATTCGTTGGAGTGGGCCAGGAGGACGCCGTTGAACGGAATCGCCCCCAGACCCTCGGTGCTGTTGTAGTTGCCTTCCTGGGTTGCAGTCAGCAGCGGATGCAGCACCTTGATCGGCGCCTTGAACATCTCGACGAACTCCATCAAGCCCTGGTTGGCGCGGCACAGCGCACCGGAGTAGCTGTAGGCGTCCGGGTCGTTCTGCGGAAATTCCTCGAGCTTGCGAATGTCCACCTTGCCGACCAGCGCGGAGATATCCTGGTTGTTTTCATCGCCCGGTTCAGTCTTGGCAATGGCGATCTGCTGCAGGATCGAGGGGTACAGCTTGACCACCCGAAACTGGCTGATGTCGCCATTGAACTCGTGCAGCCGTTTGACCGCCCAGGGCGACATGATGCTGTTGATATAACGCCGCGGAATGCGGTAATCCTCTTCCAGAATGGCGCCGTCTTCCTCGGGGCTGAACAGACCCAGCGGTGACTCGAACACCGGCGAGTCCTTGATTGCATAAAACGGCACCTGCTGCATCAATGACTTGAGCTTTTCCGCCAGCGAGGATTTGCCGCCGCCAACCGGGCCAAGCAGATACAAGATCTGCTTGCGCTCTTCCAGCCCTTGGGCAGCGTGGCGAAAGAACGAGACAATATGTTCGATAGCATCTTCCATGCCATGAAAGTCGGCGAAGGCCGGGTAGCGCTTGATCATCTTGTTGGAGAAGATCCGCGAGAGTCGCGGGTCCATTGAGGTGTCGACCAGTTCAGGCTCGCCTATGGCTCTGAGCAGGCGTTCAGCGCCGGTCGCGTAGGTCAGGGGATCGGTTTTGCAGAGGTCGAGATACTCTTGCAGGCTATATTCTTCCTGCTTGGTGGCTTCGAATCGGTTCTGGAAATGACTGAATATACTCATGACTGACCTCGCTGTTACCTGAATGAGGTCTGTGACTTCCGGCCATAGGCCAGCCTGACGGCCGTTAAAGGGCGACAGCATTTCCTTGATGCAACGATCCCCCAGTACCAACTCGCACAAGCATGGTCTGGGAGTCTGTCGAGCCATCCTGCGGGCATGGTGACCGCCCGGCGGGGCCCGGCAGGCTCCCGTTTTATCGGAAGCCGGCAGACCGGCTTTCATGTAATGAATGCTTCAGCTACAGAATAGATGGTTTAGCCACTGCTGGCATAACTGTTAGGGAAAAAAGGCAGGAAAATAATATTGCCGGGTATGTGTCAGCAGCGTGTCAGGTGTGTTGGACGCTGTCCGGGTAGTGCTGGCGCCACAGCTCGAAACCGCCATCCAGGCTGTACACCTGGTCAAAGCCGAGGCTGGCCAGGTAGGCCGCTGCGGGCTGACTGGAGTTGCCGTGGTAGCAATAGACTATCAGCGGGGTCTGCTTGTCGGCTGCGGCCACATAGGCGGGCAGCGTGTCATTGTCCAGATGCACTGCCTGCGCAATATGACCTTGCTGATAGCTTTGCGGATCGCGAATATCAACCAACGCTGCGCCCTGCTCGCGCAATTGCTGGGCTTGATCGGCGCTGATGCGTTGCAGATCGCTCATGTGTTTTCTCCACAGGGGCACTGGTGGCGCTCACCGGTGTCCAGATTCATTAGCGTCATACTATTGCCCCAGACGCAGCCGCTGTCCAGAGCGTGGATGCCGGCGACCCCGGTCCGGCCTTCGAGTGCGGCCCAGTGACCAAAGACTAATTGCGCTTCGGGGTTGCGCCGCGGGAAGCTGAACCAGGGCGCGAAACCCTTGGGCGCCGTGTCGACACCCTCCTTGGAGGCCAGATCCAGGGTGCCGTCTGCCGTGCAGAAGCGCATGCGCGTCAGGTAGTTGGTGATGCATCGCAGCCGCGGCACGCCGGTCAGCGAAGGTTTCCAGCGGTCGGGCTCGTTACCGTACATGTCATCCAGAAATAGCGGCAGGCGTTCATCGCAGCGCAGCACCGCTTCAACCTCTGCAGCGCGCTTGAGGGTCTGCTTGACGGTCCAGATCGGCGGAACCCCGGCATGCGTCATCAGCATGCCCAGGCGCGCATCCCAGTGCGCCAGGGGCCGCTGTCTGAGGCTGCTCAACAGGCGCGGGCAGTCATCGGCCTTGAGGATCGGCAGCAGGGTATCGGACCGGCGCAGGCGGCTGGCATCATGGCCGGTAGCCAGCAGATGCAGGTCATGGTTGCCGAGCACGGCCACGCAAGCGTTGCCCAGGCCATCGATAAATCGCAGCGTGTCGAGCGAGTCCGGGCCGCGGTTAACCAGATCGCCGACCGACCAGAGCACATCGCAGGAGGGATTGAACGCCACCTCGTCGAGCAGGCATTTGAGCGGTTTGAGGCAACCCTGAATGTCGCCAACGGCATAAGTCGTCATATCAGGTCAATTCAGCGCGTTGGGTTTGGCCAGGCGAAACAGTGCGATGGGCGCGGCAAACCGGTGGCCGTCGCTGGCGCGCATGCCATAGCTGCCGGCCATGGTGCCGACCGGGGTCTCCAGCAGGCAGCCGCTGGAGTACGTGAAGACGGCGCCGGGTTCGAGCAGCGGCTGTTCGCCGACCACGCCTGGCCCGGACACTTCTTTCTGCTTGCCATTACCATCGATGATCGTCCAGTGCCGGTCGAGTAGCTGGGCCGCGACGTCGCCGGTATTCTCGATATGGATGGTGTAGGCGAAGGCATAGCGGCCGGCGCTGGGGTCGGACTGCTCTTGCAGGTAACGGCTCTCGACCGTGACATTGATGGCGTAAAGCGTGGGCATGGTCATGAACCTGTTCTGTCTCTGCTCAGTCGATTGGCCAGGCGAACGAAGCCGGCCAGATCCACTTGTTCCGGACGCAAGGTGGGGTCAATGCCTTCGGCTTCGATGCTCTCGGCATCGAGCAAGGATTTGAGCGTGTTGCGCAGCGTCTTGCGGCGTTGATTGAAGGCTTCGCGTACCACCTGTTCGAGCATGCCAACATCGTCGGCCGGGTGGGGCAGCTGGGCATGCGGCGTCAGGCGGACAATCGCCGAGTCGACTTTGGGTGCCGGGGTGAAGGCGCCGGAACCGACATTGAACAGATGCTCAACCTGGCAGTGGTACTGCACCATGATCCCCAGGCGCCCGTAGTGATTCATGCCGGCGCCGGCAGCCAGACGCTGGACCACTTCCTTTTGCAGCATGAAGTGCATGTCGGCCACGCAGTCGGACTGGGCGATCAGGTGAAACATCAGTGGCGTGGAGATGTTGTAGGGCAGATTGCCGACAATGCGCAGCTTCTCCCCGTCCTTGGCCAGGGCGCAAAAGTCGAACTTCAGCGCATCACCCTTGTGCAGCGTGAACTGCGGGCTGGCGCCGAAGCGCGCCAGCAATAGAGGGTGGAGATCGTGATCGAGTTCAATCACGTCCAGCTGCGCGCCACTGGACAGCAGGCCTTCAGTAATGGCGCCCTGGCCCGGACCGATCTCGACCAGGCGCTGCCCTTCTCGAGGGCTGACGGCGCGCAGGATGTTATTGATGACGCCAGCGTCATGCAGGAAATTCTGACCAAAACGCTTGCGTGCCCGGTGCGGGGCGAACTGACTCATACTGACTCCCTAGCGTCGATCATGCTGATGGCGGTTTCCAATGCAACCCTGAGGCTGCCGGCGTCCGCCCGGCCGCTGCCGGCAAGATCCAGCGCGGTGCCGTGATCCACCGAGGTGCGGATGATCGGCAAGCCCAGGGTGATATTCACGGCATTGCCGAAGCCCTTGTGTTTGAGCACTGGCAGCCCCTGGTCGTGATACATGGCGAGCACCGCATCGGCCTGCTCAAGGTGTTTGGGGGTGAACAGCGTGTCGGCAGGCAGCGGCCCCTGCAGGTGCATGCCCTCGGCGCGCAACCGCGCAAGCACGGGAATGATGGTGTCGATTTCTTCGCGGCCCATATGCCCACCTTCACCCGCATGGGGATTGAGGCCGCAGACCAGTATGCGCGGCGCTGCGATGGCAAATTTCTGCTGCAGGTCCTGGTCCAGGATACGAATGATCTGCTCGAGCAACGGCTGGGTGATAGCGTCTGCCACCGCACGCAGCGGCAGATGCGTGGTCACCAGGGCGACTCTCAGACCAGGACAGGCGAGCATCATCACCACCAGCGGCGTGCCGGTCAGTTCGGCAAAGAACTCGGTATGGCCCGAGAAGGGGATGCCGGCATCGTTGATAATGCCCTTGTGTACAGGCGCGGTAACCAGCGCAGCAAAATGCCCCGCTATACAGCCGTCGCCGGCCAGGCGCAGGGTATCGAGCACATAAGCGGCATTGGCCGGATCGAGCAGCCCTGGCTGACAGGGAACCCTCAACTTGACCGGCACGACGCTGAGCCGGCCGGCGGCCTGTGGGACCGGGGTAGCGGTCGGGTCAAACACGCTTAGCTCGACTTCCAGGCCCAGCAGGCGGGCTCTCTCGGTCAGCAGGTCAGGGTCAGCGATGACCACCCGTTGATGCTGGCTGGGCTGCATGGCCAGCATCAAGCACAAGTCCGGGCCGATGCCCGCCGGCTCGCCGGCGGTCAGGGCAATGGCTGTGCAAGGCACTATATTTTGATCTCGACATAGGCTTCATCACGAATTTCCAGCAACCAGGTTTGCAGTTCCTGCTCGTACTTGCGGTTGCGCAGCAGATTGATTGCCTGCTGTTCGCGCATTTCCGAGGTCATATCGACGTTGCGACGACCCTGAACTTCGAGGATATGCCAGCCGAACTCTGACTGGAACGGCGCTGACACGGTGTCCTGGCTGATCTCGGTCATCACCTCGCGGAACTCCGGTACCATGCTGTCGGGCATGACCCAGTCCAGCGACCCGCCGTTCAAGGCAGAGCCTGGATCTTCTGAAAAAGCGCTGGCCAGGGTAGCAAATGACTCGCCGTTCTGAATGCGCTCGTAGAGGCGCTGGATCAGCTGCGCGGCTTCGCCTTCAGTCCTGATCTCGCTGGGCTTGATGAGGATATGACGGACATTGAACTCGTCCACCATCTGCCCCTCGCCACCACGGGTTTCCAGCAGTTTGAGAATGTGGAAGCCAGCGGGGGAGCGCAACGGTTGCGTCACCCCGTTCACCTCAAGCGAGGCAACGGCACTGGCAAACGGGCCGGGCAGTTGCGCGCTGCGGCGCCAGCCGAGTTCGCCGCCTTCCAGGGCCGTATCGCCACGTGAGCGGGCGACGGCCAGACTGGTAAAGTCGGCGCCGTCACGCAGTTCCTGATAAATCTCGTTGGCGGTGTCGGCGATCTCGCTGACGTCGGCCGCACTGGCGCTCTCGGGAACCGGCAACACAATCATGGCCAGGCGGTATTCAGCCGAGGTTTCAATGCGGCCCATCTCTGAATTGAGGAAGTTGCGCACTTCCTGGTCAGACACCTGAATACGCTCGGCCACACGCCGCTGGCGCACCCGGTTGATGATCATTTCCCGGCGGATCTGCTCGCGGGCCTGGTTGTAGCTGATCCCGTCGCGCTCGAGTGCGGCGCGGAACTCTTCGGTGCTCACATTGTTGCGCTGGGCCAGTTGCTGCATGGTCTGGTTGAGTGTGGCGTCGTCGATGCGGATGCCGGCACGCTCACCCATCTGCAACTGGATGCTTTCGACCACCAGGCGATCGAGTACCTGCTCGCGCAGCACCTCGTCGGGTGGCAGCTGGGTGCCGCGGTCGCGCAGCTGGCGCTCCAGCTCCTGCATACGCTGGCCCAACTGACTGGCCATGACCACATCGTTGTCGACGATGGCCGCAACCCGGTCCAGAGGCACGACCTGGGCGTGCAGTCCGGTGCTGAAAATCAGGCCTGCGCACAGGCTGAGTAAGACAGGATATAACTTAGAAACCATTGTTTTCACGCTCTCTGTAACCAGGGATGCCTTGATCGAACAGGCTTTCGACACGGTTGCCGGCAACATTGCCCAATCCCTTGAGCACGATCTGAATGAAAATGCCACGGTTGCCGGTATCGTCGGTCACCGTCTCATATTCGTCGTAGTCTACCCAGTACCGGTTGATGAAACGCAGTTTATAGCAGCAGCTGTCATACTCAAGACCGCCGAACGCCTCAAGGGTTCGGTCGCCGCTGAAGTCATGCTGCCAGCGTCCGATGAAGCTCCATTGATTGTTGATCGGCCAGATGGTCGACAGGTCTGACTGGTCGATACGGTCGTTGGCGTCGCGTCTGAAGGTGCCAGACAGGGCGTCAAAGGTGTTGACGCTGTTTCTGAAACGGTAGCCGGCGTTGATGATTTTGCGTGGCTCGGGCTGGTAATTGAAGATCGCGCTACCGGCATCTTCGCCATTGTTATCCGGGTTCCAGATTACGTCGCTGCGGAACCGCCAGGCATCGCTCATCCGATACATGAATTCGCCCGCATAGGCAGAAGAGGACTGCGATGGATCTGCGATAGCCCCGCTCCCGTCGGGCAGCAAGGTAACGTCACGATCCCGGAAGTAGAGGATCTGACCGAGGCTGGTGCGCATGCGTTCGCGGCCGGCCTCGTCGAGGATTCGGCTGGTAGCGCCCAGCGTGAGTTGATTGGCGTCACCTACGCGGTCACCACCGCTAAAACGGTTGTCGCGAAACAGCGAGCTGTAACTGAAGGCAAACTCGTTCGAATCGAACAGTGGCTGGTCGCTCTGATCGCGATAGGGCGCGTACAGATAGTAGGCTCTGGGTTCCAGGGTCTGCCTGAAGGTCTGGCCGAACCAGTTGGTTTGCCGGTCAAAATACACTCCGCCATCGAGGCTGGCGATCGGCGTGACATTGCCGGGGGTGGTTGCGGCGCCGGCATAGTCAAAGCCGTCTGCTCTGCGGTCAAAATCCAGATCATACTGGGTCATGACGGCTTTGACCGTGGGCGTGAGAAAGCCCCAGCTGCTGGTCATCGGATACTCGATGGCCGGCGCGGCGACGATGCGGCTGCCGGTTGCCCGCTGCAGGCCCCTAAGGCTCTCGTCAGGTTCGCGGATACCGATGCTGGCATCATCAAACTGAATGCCATTGCGTCCCGAGAGCAAGCCGCTATTCAGGTCCCGGTCAAAATAGCTGTATTCAGTGCCGTAGTTGAATCTTACACCCGTGTCGCCCAGGCGATTGGCGCCATCCAGCCGCAGCTGCGGCAGCCGGCTGTAGGGTGTAACCGAGGTTATGTCGGCCAGTTCATAGCTATGCACGGCAGCCAGAAAGCGCCAGGTATTGCCTGAGTAAGTGGTGCTGGCACGCTGATCGACGTAGGTGGCGGGTCGCGATTCCAGGGAGGAATTGAGGTTCTGGAAATAGAAGGGGTCGCTGATGTCGCTGTAATCGACGTTGGCTCGCCAGCGCGGCGCCAGTACATTATCGTGGCGCAGACGGTACATCCAGCGCGTATCGCCGAACTCGCTGTCATCGAGGAACGCCGCATTCACCTGGGTCTGGTTCTGTACGCCAAGGTGCCGGCCCTCGCCCTCCATCAGCAGGCCGCGCTTGCTCATGAATCTGGGGTACAGCGTCGCGTCGTAGTGGGGTGCCAGGTTGAAATAGTAGGGTATGGTGAGCTCGGAGCCGCTGTCGGTGCTGGAGGAAAAGCTCGGCGTCAGGAAGCCTGATTTGCGCCGGTCATCCAGGGGGAAGTTCATCCAGGGCGTATAGAGCACGGGGACGTCCTTGACCCTCAGGGTGACGTGCTTGGCTTCGCCCCAGCCTTCTTCCCGGTTCAATTTGATGTCTTTGCTATGCAGTGCCCAGGAATTCTCACCCGGCTCGCAGGTAGTGTAGGTGCCATCGGTCATGACAATCACGGCGTCATCACGGCGCATGAATTTGGTCGCGGTGCCTCTGGCGCGTGCGTCATGCACGACATAACGGACCTGATCGACGCGCGTTTCACCGGTGTCGATCTGCATGCGCGCGCTGTCACCCAGCACCAGCACACCCTGGTCACGCAGGCGGACATTGCCATCGAGCACCATCAGGTTGTTGGTCTGATCGAAGCTGGCGCGGCTGGACTGGGCTTGCAGGCGACCCTGCTGCAGCACCACGTCACCTTCCAGCGTGCCCGTCTGGTTGCCCTGTTCGAAACGGCTTGAGTCCGCTGCAGCCGAGACCGGCAGCTCATCAAAAGGCGTTTCATTGTCGCGTCCTGCGCGTTCGGGCTCTATATAGGCGCCGCCGCAATAGGGTGCGATGGCTGCCTGTTGCTCGTTGCTGAGCTGCCCGCGGGGCACCCAGTCCAACTCGCTGTACTGATTAGGGGCGGACGGACGGGCGGCACTGGCAACGACAGCCGAGCTTTCAGGTAATTCGGTTGCAACGCGCTCTGCCGCGCGTGGCGCTGGCTTGTCGGGTCTGGGCGGCACGGCTGTTGGGGCGGAAAGCGGAGAGCAATCCCATCCGTCGCCGCTGCTGCTGACGCGGCAGTCAACCTGATTACTGGCCACAGTGCTCAAGGGTTGGGCTAACAGTAAGCCACTGACCAGCAGCATGGGAAAGGTAGGGCGAAACGGTGGTGTGCGGTAGGCCATTGTATGTTTATCCGGGCTTCCAGTCGGTGCGCGCGACGCTTGTGCGAGAAGAATGCAATATGCATGCTGCGAGTAATCCGCAAGATAGAGGATAATAAAGCATTGTAGGACGCCAGAGCCAGCGTCCGTCTGAATGGGATGGAAATGATGGATTCTAGACAAACACAGCTGCAAGCCTGGTTGCCCTCGCAACTGGCTCAAATCTACGCTTCCCGGGGCTGGGGAGCGGTGGGTCCGGGGCAGCTCTCGGCGGCCAGTGCCGATGCCAGTTTCCGGCGCTATTTCCGCTGGGCTGACGGCTCGCGCAGCCTGATCGTGATGGACGCTCCGCCAGAACAGGAAGATTGCGCCCCTTTTGTGCGCATCGCCACGCTGCTGGCCGAGGCCGGCGTGCGCACGCCACAGGTATACAGTGCTGATCTGCAACAGGGTTTTTTGCTGCTGGAAGACATGGGCGCCCATACCTATCTGCAAAGCATCCAGCAGGGTCTGGATGCGGCCGGCATAGAGCAGCTGTTCGCGGCGGCCATTAGCACCCTGGTGCGCTGGCAACGGGCCAGTCGTCCAGGCGTATTGGCGGAGTATGATGAAACGCTGTTGCGCCGAGAGCTGGAGCTGTTCCCGGACTGGTATGTCAGCCGGCATCTGCACCACCAGTTGAATGCCGCCGAACTGCAGGATTGGCACGCCCTGTGCCGCCTGCTGCTGGACAGCAACCTGACTGAGGCCCAGGTGTTCGTGCACCGTGACTATATGCCGCGCAATCTGATGACCGCTGACGGTGAACCCGGGGTGCTGGATTTTCAGGACGCGCTGTACGGGCCCTTGAGCTATGACGTGACGTCGCTGCTGGCCGATGCCTTCTTCACGCTGCCGCTGGTTGAGCGCCAAGCCTGGCTTGAACGCTATTGGCAACAGGCCAGTCAGGCCGGACTGCCGGTGCCGGCGGATTTTCAGAGCTTTGTCGGTCAATCGAGATTGATGGGCGTGCAACGGCATCTGAAAGTGCTGGGCATTTTTGCGCGCATCAACTACCGCGACGGCAAGCCACATTATCTGAGCGATACGCCGCGTTTTGTCGGTTACCTTCGCGAAGCCTGTCAATACGATCAGCGTCTGCTGCCGCTTGCGCGGCTGCTGGACAGCCTGGGGCTGGGCGCTTGAAAGCGATGATTCTGGCCGCAGGCAAGGGCGAGCGCATGCGTCCGTTGACCCTGCATACCCCCAAGCCCCTGCTGCCGGTGGCTGGCAAGCCGCTGCTTCAGTGGCATATTGAGGCGCTCAGGCGGGCAGGACTGACTGATCTGGTCATCAACCACGCCTGGTTGGGCGAGCAGCTGGAAGCCCATTTTGCGGACGGCGCTGCCCTGCAGATGCGCATTCAATGGTCGGCCGAAGGCGCGCCGCTGGAAACCGGCGGGGGGATCTTCAAGGCGCTGAGGCTACTGGGCGACCAGCCGTTCGTGTTGGTCAACGGCGATGTGTGGACGTCATTCGAGTTTGCCGGTCTGCGGCTGCCGGCCGGCAAACTCGCGCATCTGGTGCTGGTCGACAATCCGTCGTTCAAGGCCCAGGGCGATTTTGTGCTGCTCGGCGATCAGGTGCACAACCCCTCGGGGGATACGCCGGCGCTGACCTATGCCGGCCTTGCGGTGCTGCATCCGCAGCTATTCGAGGGGCAGCAGGCCGCTGCCTTTGCGCTGGCACCGCTGCTGCGCCGGGCGGCAGAGGCCGGTTTGGTCAGCGGCGAATATTATGCCGGCCCCTGGATTGACGTTGGCACGCCCGAGCGCCTGGCACAGGCCGGGCGCCTGGCTTCGGGAGCCTGAAGCGGTGCTCTGGCCGGTAACGGTGCTAGGTGCTGCGCTGGGTGGCGCGATTGGCGGGATCCCCGGCGGCATTTTTGGTGCCGTGCTCGGCCACGCCCTGGATCGTCACTGGCAATTGCAGCGCTGGCATGATCTGCCGCGCCGGTTTCGTGAGCTGGCGGGGACAGAAGCGAGTTTCGAACAGACGCTGTTTCTGTGTCTGGGGCGGCTGGCCAAGGCCGACGGGCGAGTACTGCCTGTGCATTTGCAGCTGGCGCGCGACCTGATGCAGCAGTACCGTCTGGATGACGCAGCGCGCCTGCAGGCGATGCACTGGTTCAACCAGGGCAAGCTGCCCGGTCAGCGGCTGACACCCATGGTCCGGCGCTTGCGCAAGCGCGAGCCTGCGCGCGTTGTCGAGTTGCTCGACTGCTGCTGGCGAATGGCGCTGGCCGATGGTGTGCTCGGCGTGCAGGAGCGCGAGCTGTTGGCTGCGTGGGGTAATCAGGCGGGCATGGGCCGCGCAGAGCAGCAGCGCATGCACCAGCGCCACCAGCGAGGGCCGGCGCGCGGTGGTTTCAAGTCAGGCGCTCAGTCCGGCCCGCACGCCGCTGCGGGAAGTGCCCCAGGGGCCCATCGCGACCGCCTCAGGGAGGCGGCCAGCCTGCTGGAGGTCGAACTGGACGCGACACCCGAGCAGATCAAGCAAGCGTATCGGCGCCAGCTGAGCCGGCACCATCCAGACAAGCAGATTGCCCGTGGGCCTGGTGCGCGCGATCCCGCACGGGCGGGCGAACGCATACACCTGATTCAGGAAGCTTACGAGCGCATCAAGCGTTATCGGGGTTTTCGCTGAGCGTGCGTTGCAGCCAGCCAGCAACACGCTTGATAAGCATCTGCTGTTTTAATTCAGCATTGCCACTTTGCGGCCATAACAGCTGTCGATAACGCTCATTGCCCAGGCGTTTGGCCTGCAGCTTGCGCGTCTCGGCATGCGCGGTGGGTACCATGAGGATGTCGTAGGTAGGACCCTGCCACTGCTCGAGCAAACGGGCGGTGTCCGTCTCGCCCTGGGTCGTTTGCGGCAAGTCCTGCAGTACCAGCGCCACGGCTGGCGTGCCGCCGCCTTCGACGGCGGCGTTCAAGGCCCACAGCGCACCGTCGCCGCGGCCCAGCAGCACAATGGCCAGGTCTC
>JAWOGT010000273.1:0-5001 GCA_046496585.1 Halopseudomonas sp. | reverse complement strand
AGGCCGCTCCGCGTGCTGATGCGCCGGGGGTGTATGTCGGGGCGGCGAAGATTGCGTCGCTCGGTTTGCGCATCCGGCGCGGTTGCTCATTCCACGGCCTGGCGCTCAATGTGGATATGGACATGCAACCGTTTCAGCGCATTAACCCCTGCGGTTATGCCGGTCTGGCGATGACTCAGCTGCGCGATCATGTGCCTGGTCCGCTGCCGATGACGCAGGTGATGACGCGGCTGGAGCAGGCCCTGCGTCAGGCCTTGGGTTACCCCGATGCCTGACTGGACAGGCATGGCTGAGCATCAGCCCCTCGGTGTCAGCTGACCGACAGTGTCGGGATCAGGCTGTTATTCGGTACCTGGCCCGGCACTGCCGCCGGTTCTGCCAGGCCGAGATTGTTCTTCTCGAACACGCGGTCGGCGCGGTAGCTGGAGCGCACCAGCGGCCCTGAGGGCACCTCGATAAAACCTTTGGCCAGACCAATGTCGCGGTAACGATTGAATTCCTCGGGGGTCACCCAGCGCTTGACGGGCAGGTGGTTTTTCGTCGGCTGCAGGTATTGGCCAAGGGTGACGATATCCACGCCAATGGCCCGCAGGTCGTCGAGCGTCGCCAGAATTTCCTCATCGGTTTCGCCCAACCCCAGCATCAGGCTGGTTTTGGTGATCACTGAGGGGCGATGTTGTTTGGCGTGGGCCAACACCTTCAAGGTTTTTTCATAACCGGCGCGGGGGTCGCGCACCTCGTGGGTCAGACGCTTTACCGTTTCGACATTCTGCGCGAAGACTTGCAGGCCGGAGTCGACCACCCTTTCAATAGCCGATCGGTCGCCGTCGAAGTCGGGGGTGAGGGCTTCGACCACCACGTTGGGGGTGCGGCGTTTGATCGCCCGAACTGACGCCGCGTAATGCTCGGCGCCGCCGTCGGACAGGTCGTCGCGGTCAACCGAGGTGAGCACGATATAGCGCAAGCCCATCAACTCCACCGACTTGGCGGTGTTCTCCGGTTCATCCTTGTCCAGCCAACCATTCGGGTTGCCGGTATCCACCGCGCAGAAGCGGCAGGCGCGAGTACACACAGAGCCCATCAACATGATGGTGGCGGTACCGTTGGCCCAGCATTCACCGATATTCGGACAATGGGATTCCTGGCAGACAGTGCTCAGGTTGTGCGAGGCCACGTTGTGCTTGACCGCTTCGAAGCGTTCACCGGTGGGGACCCGAGCGCGCAGCCATTTTGGTTTGGGCTCAAAGGGCGTGGGCGCGGCGTTGGCGCGGTTTTTCTGACCGTCCTTGATCGCTGCAATACCTTGGGCGTTGCGGAATTTCTCGCCACTGGCAACCGGTTTGGCGGGCTGGTCACTCATGTCAGTCGGGGCTCCTGTTCAGCGTCCGAGCTTGTCGTCCTAGGCAGTAGGGCGGGCTCGATTGGCGGGTAGTTTAGCATAGACCGGCGCCAAGGCGCGCTTGCCAGGGCAGGGCCAGCGCGGGTTTGAACGCGCGGTCACGCAGCGCAACTTTCTCGGAATCCGTCCCACACCCCGTTCCGCGCGGCTGACCCGCTCAATGATCTAGTCAGCCCACTGACGCAGCGCCTCCAGCAGGCCATGGTCGGGATAGCCGTCGGCTGGTGTGCCTGTGGCCAGTTGCAGGCGGCGAATCGCCTTGCGCGTGTTCGCACCAATAATGCCGTCAATGCCGCCCGGCTCAAAGCCGCTGGCTGCAAGGCGCTCCTGCAGCTCCAGGCGTTCGCTGCGCGACAGCGGTTTGTCGGCCGTAGGCCAGCTGGCGCTGATCTGGCCGCCGCCATGCAAGCGTTGCGACATCAAGCCAATAGCCAGCGCGTAGCTGGTCGAATTGTTGTAACGCAGAATGCTGCGAAAATTGTCCAGCACAATAAACGCCGGGCCACGATGGCCGGCGGGTAGTAATAACGAGCCTGTTTTCTCGGCCTGCTCAGTGCCAATAGTCGCGCCGCGGGCCGCTTTCACGCCCAGGCTGCTCCATTCACTGAGCGGTTTGCGTATGGCCATATCGGCCAGCGCATAATCGAAGTCGGCAGGCAGAATGACTTCCATGCCCCATGCCTGGCCAGGCTGCCAGTTGGAGGCTTTGAGGTAATTGGCCGCCGAGGCCAGCGCATCGGCCGACGAGTTCCAGATATCGCGCTTGCCGTTGCCGTCGAAGTCGACGGCATGGCTGTTGTAGGTGGTCGGGATAAACTGCGTTTGTCCCATCGCGCCGGCCCACGAACCGAGCATACCCTCCGGCGTGATATCGCCACGCTGCAGGATTTCAAGTGCGGCAATCAGCTGGGTGTGGGCGAAGTCAGGGCGACGTCCCTCATAGGCGAGGGTGGCCAGGGCGCGCAGGACCAGATTAGTGCCCATGTTGGCGCCGAAATTGCTCTCCAGCCCCCAGATCGCCACCAGGATATTCCGGTCCACGCCATAGCGCTGCTCAATGGCTGCCAGTGTCCCGGCATGCTGCTCCAGCAACCGTCGGCCGCCGGCCAGACGTTGCGCTGAGATAGCGCCCTCCAGATACTCCCAAACCGGTCGGGTGAATTCGGGCTGGCTTTGATCGGCACGCAATATCGCCGGGTCTGGGGTTATGCCGGCAAAGGCGCGATCGAACAGCCCAGGTTCAATGCCGGCAGCCAATGCCTCAGCGCGAAACCGTTGACGCCATTGTGGGAAAGACAGCTGTTCCTGGATCAACAGCACTTCTGCCACGGGTGCGGAGACGCCGGCAGCGGCATGCGCCTTGATCGGGGTATCAGCGCAGGCGGCGAGCAACAACATGGCGACGCCTGCGGTAGTCAGGTAACGGTGGGGCGAACCCTGGCGTAAAAGCTTGATTAACATGGATCGGTTCCAGCGAAGAGATATTGGGTAAACTCTATCACGCCGCGCCAGCTGGCGGGTCGGCAAGGATGCGATTCAGTTGGATACAATTGGTACGTTCTTATACTGGCTTGACCGTGCGTGTGAGCACCCGGCCAGCCCCGGGTCAGCCCGTGTATGTTGCTGACGACGGATGTTATCATCCTCGCGCAAACTGCTTGCGCATCCCGGCGGTCACTCTACTATGAGGCGTTTAGCCAGGTCATGGTTCATTTTTTGTGCTGGCCGCCAGCTAGTTGATTCCGCCGGGCGGGCCCCAGGCTTGATCATTCCAGACCCCGATTACAACGGCCGTTTTTGCCGCTGCTCTGAATGCGGCTCAAGAGAGGTAGTATGTCCACACCGCTACTGGACCCTGTCGAGATTCAGTCTCACAAAGCGCATGTCAATGCCCGGGGTCTGAACCTCTGGCCACAAGACAGACCACAAGATCTGCTGCATATACAAGGCTTTGCGCTCTGGTTGAAGGCCCTCCGGGGTGAGTCATTGCTGCACCATCCCTTTTACCCACTGGCGTTACCGGTCGACCGGCATTTCAGTGCGCGCATGGCCTATTATTTTGCCGCGGGTGATTACGAGCAGGCGGACATGCAGTTGATAGACGAGTGCATCGAGGCTGGCGATCGGGTGATGGAGTGTGGCGCGGGTGCCGGCGTGACCGGATCGCTGGCTGCCAAGTGCTCCGGCAATCCCGTGGTGCTGGTTGAGCCCAATAGCCATATGTACGCGCGAATCAAGGCCACTTTCGCCGCCAACGGACAGCAAGTGATCCTGGTCGAAGGGGCGGTCGTGCCCGACAGTACCGCTGCCGAGCATATCGAGCTGGGTGTCTACGACGAGTATTGGTGGAGCAGTGCGCTGGCTCCGGCTCAAGCCGACCGGCAGTGCCGAGTCCGCGCCCTGAGATTGTCAGCCTTGCTGGCAGAGCATCAGCCGACGGTGTTGGTGCTGGATATCGAAGGGGGTGAGATCGGCCTTTTCCCGGCCAAGCTGCCGGCCTGTTTACGGCTGATCATGATCGAGATTCACACACCGGAGATTGGTGAGCGGGCCACCGTCGAGGTGGTAAACCGCATTCTGGCCCAGGGTTTCAGGCTCAGCCGCTTGCTGGCGCAAACCTGGCTGTTCGTCAAAGAGTAACCGCCGTGCAGATTGTCTTCGCGGTCATGAAATACCGCTAATGCCTGCCCCTGGGTCTCAATAGGCTATGATGCCGAGCTTTCTGCAACCGCTGGGCGTCTATCAGCCCTCTCTCGCGTGCGCTGATAGTGTGTGTTCAGGGCTCTCGCGGCCAGGTTCGCGCAGTCAATAATGATCATGTCGACATGGGGATGAGTATGCTTTTGCAGTCTTGGCTGTTGCGCTTCAGAAAAATTGCTGCGCTGCTGGTGGTCGCCATCTTTGCTCTGGCGTGGTTCCTGGATAAACCCTACGCCATGTCCGGATTCTCGACAGAGACCGCCTGGGATGACTCCGCAGACATTACCGACGAACCCGAGCTGACCCGGCGTTTCGTCTCCAGCGATCTGGATGATTTCGTGCACTCGTCATCGATTACCGCCTTGCCGGGTGGCAACCTGATGAGTGTCTGGTTTGCTGGCTCGCGCGAGGGCGCCGCTGATGTGCAGATCCGTGGCGCGCGCTTTGATTCGGCAACTGGCGAATGGGGCGATGAAGAAGTCCTGGCGACGCGTAAAATGACCCGGCAGGCGGTGGGCAAGCCGATTCGCAAGCTGGGCAATCCGGTGATTGCCTTGGCCCCGGACGACCGGCTCTGGTTGTTTTACGTGTCCGTGTCGCTGGGCGGCTGGGCCGGTAGCGCCATCAACGTGATGGTCTCCGAGGATCTCGGTACAAGCTGGTCGGACCCTCGCCAGCTGATTACCTCGCCGTTTATCAATATCAGTACGCTGGTGCGCAGTGCGCCGGTATTCCATCAGGACGGCTCCATAGGCTTGCCGGTCTATCACGAGTTTCTCGGCAAGTTTCCCGAATATCTTTATCTGGATGCAGAAGCGAACGTGGTGGACAAGTTTCGTATGGCTGACGGTGATACCTCCTTGCAGCCAACGGTGGTTACCCTGGACGACCGCCGCGCCATT
>JAWOGT010000268.1:0-13568 GCA_046496585.1 Halopseudomonas sp. | reverse complement strand
CCGAGCAGATACGCAGCATCTGGAGTCAGACCCGTGTCCAGCGCTGATCTGCAAGACCAGCTCGCCGAGCTGACCCGTTCATTCAAAGCGCGCCTTGAGGGCGAACTGCAAAGCATGAGCGCGCGCAGCCGCGAGCTGCTCGGGCAACCGACTGCCGACGCCACCAATCTGGCCGAATTGCGCGCCCAGTTGCATAAACTGGCCGGCTCGGCGGGCACCTTCGGCTTCGCTGACCTGGGCACCGAGGCTCGAGCGCTGGAGCTGCTCGCCACCCATTGCATGGACAACAACGTCCTGAATGCGGCTGATCGGCAGCAGTTGCTGGCGGGTATCCAGGCGCTGCCGACCCGACTGCTGCAACCTGACCCCGCGGCACCAGCCAGCCCGCCCATGGCAGCGCTGCCCAACAGCGCCGAGGCGCGCTGCATTGCCATCGTCGAGCCCAACGGGCAACTGCTGCAGAGTATTAGCGATACCCTCGAGAGCTTTGGCTACCAGACCCGCGGCTGCAGTGACACAGCGGCATTGCGAGCCATCGTCGCAGAGCAGATCCCCGACGCTTTGGTGGTCGACATGAGCCTGCCGCACTGGAATGCCGAGTGGGAGGCCGCCATAGCCCAGCTGCAGAGCCAACTGCCGGAGCCGCTGCCGCTGATCGCGATCTCCGCCCAGGACGGCTTTGCTGCGCAGCTGCAGGCGGTACGCGCAGGCGCCCAGGGCTTCTTTACCCATCCAGTGGATCTGCCCGGCCTGGAAAACCGCCTGGAAGGCTGCTTCAGCCTGCAGCAGAGTGAGCCCTTCCGGGTGCTGGTGGTCGACGATGACCTGCAGTTGGCCGGGCGCTTTGCCGCCGTGCTGGCCAGCTTTGGCATGCTCGCGGAGGTGCTCGACGAGCCGGTGCAGATACTCGAACAGATGCAGCGCTTCCAGCCCGAGGTGGTGCTGATGGACGTGAATATGCCGGGCTACAGCGGCCCCGAACTGGCGCAGGTCATTCGCCTGAATGACGAATGGCTGCGGGTGCCGATTATCTACCTGTCTGCGGAGACCGACCTGCAGCGGCAGATGGCGGCGCTGATCAAGGCCGGAGATGATTTCATCAGCAAACCGATCAGCAACAGCGCCCTGCTGACGGCCGTTTACTCCCGCGCCCAGCGCGCGCGCCGGCTGAGTCAGGCACTGGCGCGCGACAGTCTGACCGGGCTGCTAAAGCACGCCGATATCAAGGAACAACTGGAGCTGGAGGTGGAACGGGCCCTACGCAGCGGACAACCGGTCAGCATAGCCATGATCGATATCGACCGTTTCAAGGACGTGAACGACAAGTACGGCCATGCGGTGGGTGACAACGTTATTCGCGGCCTGGCCAATCTGCTTCGCCAGCGGCTGCGCAAGATAGACCGCCTCGGCCGTTACGGCGGGGAGGAATTCGTCGCCGTGCTGCCCAACTGCGCCCCCGAGGATGCCTGGCGGATTCTCGACGGTATCCGCAGGGACTTCAGCGCGCTGCCCTTCAGTAGCGGTAGCGTGCTGTTCCATTCCAGTTTCAGCGCCGGCATCAGTGCCAGTCAGGCGCCTGACTGGCCGGCCACAGGCCTGCTCGAGAGCGCCGATCAGATGCTCTATCGGGCCAAGCACCAGGGTCGCAATCAGGTCATCATAGCGACGCCGGCCGATCAGCAGGACCGATGAACGTCGTCATCGTTGAAGACGATCTGTGGATCGCCGAATTACTCAGCCAGGCGATCCTCAGCCTCGCGCCGGACGCTGAACTGAGTGTCTTCGACAGCGTGGGCCGGGCCGTCAACCATATCAAGGCCAACCCGCCGGATCTGCTGCTCTCGGATCTGAATCTGCCCGATGCCAGTGGGCTGGAGGCCATTCACGCAGCCAAGCGCCGAAACCCGAACGGCTTGCGGGTATTGCTGACGTCAAGCATCGACCGCGCCACCGTGCTGGCCGCGCGCCAGGCCGGCATCACCGACTTTATTGCCAAACCCTTCAGCGTGGCAAACCTGTTGACGCGCCTGGGCAGCCTGCTCAACCAGAGCGCAACCGCCAACCCGGTTGCGCTGGACGGGCTGGGCGATATTCACACATTCCTCCAGCAGCGGCTGCAACAGAGCCTGTTTGTGCCCTGGAGTCGGCCCGAGGACCAGCAGCGGGTGCTGGCCCTGAGCAGCGCCTGCAGCCAGCCAGAACTGGTGCGCCTGGCCCGGCTGCAACCGGTGCTGCTGGCCGGGCTGATCCACCAGGCCAATCGCGACGCGGGCCCGGAGAACGATTTCGACTGCCTGAGCGTGGAACAGGCCATCAGCCAACTGGGGCTGGCCAACAGTATCGAACTGGCTGTGCGCCTGGCGCGCACTGGTCCGGTGTTAACTGAGCCGCTGCTGCGCGACAAGGCCGCGCAGTTGATCCAGCAGCAAACCGCGCTGGCCAGGGTGCTGACTCGTCTGGCCCAGCATCAATCCGTCGATGCTGGGCCGGTAAGAACCGCCGTCAGTCTGTGTCGCCTCGGTGAAATGGCCACACTCTGCGCCATTCAGAACTTTCTCAACTATGGCCAGCCCTTTGATCCGCAGGAGCTGGACGCGCTGCTCCAGCGTTTTGCCCCGGAGTTTGGCAACCGCATCAAGATCAGCCTGAAATTGCCGTTTCTGATCCGCGAGCTGATCGGCGCACTGTTCAAGCTGCCGCAGAGCAGCCTGCGCAAGGATCGCGTGATCATGCGTATTGCCGCGCTGGAAACCGGACTCGACGATGACCCGGCCCAGCTGCGCCAACTGCGCCAGTGGGTTGGCCTGGTGGATGCCTGAGCCGGGCGGCCCGTGTGGGGCGCGCCGCGACCCGCTGAGTCAGAAGCCTTCCAGCACCAGCTTGCCGCGGGACTGATGGCTTTCCAGCAGACGGTGGGCCTTGAGCAGATTGGCCGCGTTGATGGTACCGAAGTGCTCGCCCAGTGTGGTCTTCAGGATGCCCTGGTCGACCAGCTCGGCCACCCGGTTGAGCAGCCGGCCCTGTTCGATCATGTCCGGGGTCTGATGCAGGCTGCGAGTAAACATGAATTCCCAGTGCAGTGACAGACTCTTGGGCTTGAGCTTGAGAATATCCAGACTCTCGAAGTCATCGATCAGACCCAGCCTGCCCTGCGGCGCCAGGCATTCCACGTACTGGTCAAAATGCTCGGCGCTGTGGGTCAGCGAGGCGACCAGTTCGACCTGCTCGATGCCCTTGGCCTGTAATTGCGCCAGCATGGGCTGGCTGTGGTCGATCACCAGCTGCGCGCCGAGAGCACTGATCCACTGCACACTTTCCGGCCTGGAGGCGGTGGCCACCACCCTCAGCTTGGTCAACTGGCGCGCCAGCTGGACCAGTATCGAGCCTACGCCCCCGGCAGCGCCGATCACCAGCAGCGTCTGCCCGGCGCCACCGCCTTCGCGCACGCCCAGGCGCTCGAACAGCAGTTCCCAGGCGGTAATGGCGGTCAACGGCAGGGCGGCGGCCTGGGCGTCACTGAGGGTTGCCGGCGCGTGGCCGACGATGCGTTCATCGACCAGCTGGTATTCGGCGTTGCTGCCTGGCCGGTTGATCGCCCCGGCATAGAACACCCGATCGCCGGGTTTGAACGCAGTGACCTCGGCGCCGGTCGATTCCACCGTACCGAGCGCATCCCAACCCAGCACGTCGAAGGCGCCGGTCAGCGGCGCACGGTTGTGGCGGATCTTGGCGTCCACCGGATTGACCGAGACCGCGGCGACCTTGACCAGCAGATCCCGCGGGCCGGGCTCCGGGCGGGGTAACTCAATATCCATCAGTGCCTCCGCGCGACTCAGGTCACCGGCTTGCTGATATCCAACCGCTTTCATATTCTGCCCCTGCATGTGTTGATGTGGTGTTTATCTTGAACCCCCAGGCCCGGCCGGGAAGCTGCGATTGGTGCCCGGCTATTGCCAGAGCGCCTGGATGGCAGCGATCTGATCCAGCGCTTCGGGATTGGCCAGCGCCTCGCGGTTGTTGACCGGCTCGCGGCGCAGCAACTTGGCGACCGCCAGCTCGACTTTTTTGCCACTGCGGGTGTAGGGCACCTGCTCGATCTGCACAATCCGCGCTGGCACATGCCGCGGGCTGGCGTGCTCGCGGATGCGTTGACGAATGCGCTGGCGCAGTGGCTCGTCGAGCGACTGCTGCGGATTCATCACCACCAGCAGGATCACCCGCACGTCACCCTCCCAGTCCTGGCCGACGACCAGACTGTCGGCAATTTCATCCAGGGTCTCCACCTGCCGGTAAATTTCCGCGGTGCCGATCCGGACGCCACCGGGGTTCAGGGTCGCATCGCTGCGGCCGTGGATGATGCAGCCGCCCTCGGCGTCGAACTCGATATAGTCGCCGTGCGCCCATACCCCGGGAAACCGTTCGAAGTAGGCGGCGCGGTAACGGCTGCCGTCGCTGTCGCTCCAGAAGCCCAGCGGCATGCTCGGTGCCGGCTGCAGGCAGACCAGTTCGCCGCGCTCGCCGATTACCACCTGGCCCGCGTCGTTGAACGCCTGCACATCCATGCCCAGCATCCGGCACTGGATCAGCCCACGGCGCACCGGCAGCAGCGGCGAGCAGCCGACGAAACAGGACACGATATCGGTGCCGCCGGAGATCGAGCCAAGCAGCAGGTCCGGCTTCACCGCCTGGTAAACCCAGTCGTAATCCTCCGGCAGCAGCGGCGAGCCGGTCGACAGCAGCACGCGCATGGGCGCCAGGTCGAAATCCCGGCCGGGCTGCAGCCCGGCATTGCGGCAGCTGCCGAGAAACTTGGCGCTGGTGCCAAAGTGCGTCACCCGGTAGTCCTCGGCCAACTGCCAGAGACGCGCCAGATCAGGGTAGCCGGGATTACCGTCAAACAGCACCAGTTCGGCGCCGGTCAGCAATCCCGATGCCAGCCAGTTCCACATCATCCAGCCGCAGGTAGTGAAGTAGAACAGCACATCCTCCGCGCCCAGGTCAGCATGCAGCACCAGCTCCTTGCTGTGCTGCAACAGAGTGCCGCCGGCGCCGTGCACGATGCACTTGGGCACGCCGGTGGTCCCGGAGGAGTAGAGGATGTACAGCGGGTGTTCAAAGGGTAGCGCGGCGAAGTCTGGCGCGCTGCCGGCGTAGTCGCGTTGCACCGCCTGCCAGTCCACCGCTGACCCCGGCAAGGCGATAGCCGGGACATTGCCAATCATCAACAGCTGTTCCACCGAGGGCAGCTGTTGCTGCAGTTCCAACGCCTGGGCGGTGCGGTCAATCACCTTGCCGCCGTAGCCATAGCCATTCACGCAGATCAGTAGCCTTGGCTCAATCTGGCTGAAGCGGTCGAGAATCCCGGCACTGCCAAAATCCGGCGAGGCCGAGGACCACAGCGCACCGATGCTGGCGCTGGCGAGCATGCCGATCAGTGCCTCGGGAATATTCGCCACCACCGCCGCTACGCGGTCACCCGACTGGATGCCCACCGCGCGCATCCAGGCCGCCAGGGCCGCCACCTGGCCGAGCAGCTCCGCGCGGCTCAGGCTGATATCCGCGCGGGTTTCCGAACGGGCGTGCACGGCTGGTCGCGTGCTATCGCCATGCAGTGCGTGGCGCAGCAGGTTCTCGGCAAAATTCAGCCGCGCCTGGGGAAACCAGCGCGCCCCCGGCAAGGCATGGCTGGCCAGCACCGGTCCAGGGGCGCTGGCGCTGAGCACGCCGGTGTAATCCCAGATGCTCTGCCAGAACCGCTCAATATCCGCGACTGACCAGGCGTGCAGCGCCTGATAATCGGTGATTGGCACTGCGCCCGCGGCCTGCAAGCCGTCACGGTAGCGGGCCATATGGCTTTGCGTCAGCGCCTGCTGGTCAGGCGTGTACAGTACTGTGGGGAAGCTCATGCTGGCACTCTCTGACGACAACGCGTCATGTAATCGATAAAGGTCGGCGCCGGCAAGGGTCGGCTGTACAGATAACCCTGGGCAAAATCGCAACCGGCCTGGCGCAGAAAGTTGCGCTGCGCGACGGTTTCCACACCCTCGGCCAGGGTCCGCATGCCGAGGCTGCGCGACAGGGTAATGGTCGCGTTGACGATGGCGGCATCGTCGCTGCCGGCACTCACTTCGCGGATAAACGACTGGTCGATCTTGATCTTTTGCAGATGGAAGCGCTTCAGGTAGCTCATCGAGGAATATCCCGTACCGAAGTCATCCAGAGCCAGATTCAGGCCCAGGCCGTTGAGTCCGGCAATGATCTTGATCGCGGTTTCCGGATCATGCATGGTCATGCTTTCGGTCAACTCCAGCTCCAGAGCCTGCGCCGGTACGCCGGTACTGTCCAGCAGGGCTTTGATCTTGCCGATCAAATGCTGATCACGAAACTGCGCCGCTGACAGGTTAACGGCCACGCACATGTCGCCATGGCCGAGGGCGCGCCAGGACTGCAGCTGCTTGAGCGACTCGGCCAGCACCCACTCGCCGATCGGAATGATCAGCCCGCTGTTTTCCGCCACCGGAATGAATTCGGCGGGTGAAATACTGCCCAGCTCCGGGTGCTGCCAGCGCAACAGCGCCTCGGCGCCCACCAGGCGGTCATCCGCCAGGCGGTGCTGTGGCTGAAAGTGCACACTCAGCTGCCCGCGCGCCAAAGCGTGCCGCAGGGCGTTCTCGATCTGCAGGGTGCGCACGTAATAGGCCTGCAATTCCGGCATGAAGAAGCTGTAGCCATTGCGCCCGTTCTGCTTGGCCCGGTACATGGCGATATCCGCGTTACTGTGCAGGCTGACCAGATCCTCGGCATCGTCCGGGTACAGGGCAATGCCGATCGATGCCGTCACGGTCAGATCATGCCCGTCGGCATGCAGTGATTCGGCCATGGCCTCGACGATGCGCTGTGCCGTATGTGCCGCGCCGCTGCCGTCGATCTCCGGCAGAATCAGGGTAAATTCGTCCCCGCCGGTGCGTGACAGCGTATCCTCCTCGCGCAACAAACCCGACAGCCGCTCGGCGAAGGCCACCAGCAGGGCATCGCCGACCTGATGACCGAGGGAATCATTGACGTTCTTGAAGTTGTCCAGATCGATATACATCAAGGCCAGGTGCTTGGAATGCCGTTCGGCCAGGCTCACGGCCGTCTGCGCACGCTCCTCGAACATGGTGCGGTTGGGCAGTCCGGTCAACACATCAAAATACGCCAGCCGGTGAATATGCTGCTCATCGGCCTTGCGCTGGGTGATGTCGCTGAGCACTGCCACATACTGGGTGACCTTGCCGTGGTCATCGAGCATGCGACTGATGCGCAGCCATTCTGGGTAGACCGTGCCGTCCTTGCGCCGGTTCCACACCTCGCCCTGCCATTGACCCTGGGTGTCTAGTGCGGACCACATCTGTTGATAAAACGCCTGGTCATGCTGTCCGGATGAGAGCATGGCCGGGGACTGGCCCAGCACGTCTTCAGGCCGGTAGCCGGTGATCTGGGTAAACGCCTGGTTGACCTTGACGATGCGCTGACGGGCATCGGTGATCAGAAAAGCCTCGCTGCTCTGCTCAAACACGCGCCCGATCAGCTTCATTTCCTCACTGGCACGGACCGTGTCGGTGATGTCGATATGGGTCCCCACGATCAGGTCACTCAACTGCCCATCCTTACCGCGTAAAAAACGCCCACGGGCCAGAATCCAGATCCATTCACCCGCGGCGTTGTGGACCCGAAAGCGGTTTTCATACAGGGTGTCGCTAGGGTTGTTGCAGTACAGGGCGAAACAGCGGGCAGCCGCCTCCTGGTCGGAGGGATGCAGCAGACCGAGCCACACCTGCAGCGAACCAAAATGCGGATCATGCTCATGCGCGGCCGGATCAAGACCGAGCATGAGCAAGTACTCGGCACTCAGTTCCAGTCGCCCGCTACCAACGTGGTATTCCCAGCCGCCGGTATTCGACGCGCTGACAAACGACTGATAGCGCGCCAGCAGTTGGCGGATCTGCTCTTCGGTCTGTTTGCGCTGAGTAATGTCCCGGGACAAGAGGATAAAACGCTCGGTTTCATGTGGCCTGGGTGCCTTGCGCGCTACCGACAGTTCATACCAGCGCTGCCCCTCCTTACCGGGCACGGCGAAGCTGTAACCGCTCGACCAGCCCGTGCGCCCGGCCTCCGCCAGGGCTTCCAAAACCTGAGCGGCAGCGCCGGCGGGCAAGACCTCAGAGACGGTCTTGCCCTGCATCGACTCGAAGGGGGTGTCGAGCAAATCAGTACGGTGAGAGTAAAACCGGTAGTAACGCGCCTGCGCATCCAGTTCGAACAGCAGGTCCGGTACCGCCTGAATCACCGCCGCCATATCGTTACGCGCCTCGAGCGCAGCGCCGGTGCGCTCTGCCACCAGGCTCGCCAGGTTGTGTCGCTGCCAGCGCATGTTGAGCACCAGCAGCGCCGAATAGCCCAGCGCCAGGCTGGTGACCAGGCCGATCAGCAGCATAGCCAGGGCACGCAGCCACAGTTCAGGTACCGCAGGTTGTTCCACACTCAACACCCAATGGGCGTTGGCCAGGTTCAGGGATATATCGTGGGAACGCTGAAAATCGCCCTCATCGGTGGGCGGCAGCAGCATATCGCGCTTGCCGGTGTGCGGATCCAGGCGCCACAAACGAAAGCGCAGCTGTTGCGCGTGCAGCGCCTGGATATCCGGCAGCGCCTCAATGGTCGCCAGATGGATGACCGCCACGGCAAAGCCCCAGAAGCGCTCGGCACCAAGCTCATCATTGACGAACACCGGCAGCCGACCGGCTACCGCGCGGCCACCCCCGGCCAGGTAAAAGGGGCTGGACAGGGTCAGGCTCTTGTTCTGCACGGCCAGCATGGCGTCGGCTCCGCGCTCCGGATCCTGCAGCAGATCACGACCCAGCTCACCCTGGTTGCCCGGCAGGGGCCACACCTGGCTAACCACTCCGTCCTCGGCCAGGGCGAGCACCGAGGCGCCGGGAAAGTAGCTGCTCAGTTCCTCCCCGAGCAGTTGAAAGTCGTCTATCTGTGGGTTGGACACCTGCACCAGCGTACCCAAGGTGTAGACCGCGCCCAGGCTGCGCTGAACGTAGTCCGCTATACCCTGGCCATGCAAATGCACGCGCTGGGCAAACTGCTCCTCAATCTGCGCACGATCATGCTGATGCACGCTGTAGCCGATCAGGAAGGCCAACACGCCGCTAATCAGACCGACCAGCAGCGCCGCCAGCCAATGCGCCCGGGGCGCTCGTAGCCAGGCATTCCGGTTCACAGGTTGAGGCTCAGTCAGGCTGTCGCTGCCCTGAGCCAGAGCGGTTATCGGTAATCTGCTACGCATCCGGTTTCTCTTGTTATTCTAGGATTGTCCGACGCGATCAACTGCTGATCCGTGCGGCCTGTTCGGCGCCGTGATGGGCCGTCTGTGCTTGCTGCAGCAACTGATGCAGTGCACGATCACGATCGACCGGTGCCAACCGCCCCAGCCGTTCGACCGCTTGGTAGAATGCCGGCCACTGGCCGCCAGCCTGGTCGAACAGCATGGCAAAGGCCGGCACCCAATGGTCATACAGACCGAAGGGCAACAGGCTGGCATTATTCAGCTCGCCGGCGATCCAGCCATCATAACGTGTGTTGCCGTTCCAGCGCTGATTGCGCCACTGGGTATATTCGCTGCGCAGCCGGGCAAACTCGGTATTCTTCGCAATCCGCGCGTCCGCTGCCGGCACGTCACTGGTATAGACGACCTGCAAGCGCTCGCGGGTCACCATGACCAGCGCATTGAATTCGGCCTGCTGCCTGGCCAGGGTCGGATCCGCTGGCGGCAGGCCCTTGCTGGCCCGCCACTGGCGCAAACCCTGCAGGCCGACAAAACTGGCGAAGGACTCGTTGAACACGGTGTCGTCCTTCAGATAGAAGCGCTGGTGCGCCAGTTCGTGAAACAGTGTCAGTGCGACGAAGTCATCATCCCAGTGGAGCATGGAACTGAGCAGCGGATCGTCATACCAGCCCAGGGTCGAATAGGCAGGTATCTCGCCGATAAACACGTCCCTGCCTTGGCGCTGCCAGTCTTGCGCCGCAGCGTCGACCGCCTCCCGGGAGAAATACCCTTTGTAGGCCAGGCAGCCGGTAAACAGATAGCAATGCTGTACCGGCTCAAGCGACAGCTCGGGGGCGACAAACAGATTCCACAGGGCATAGGGGCGCGGCAGGGCGCTGTAGCGGGTATAGCTCGGGTTATCCGGCAGCCCCAGCGCCTCACTGGCAAAGCGGCGGGCGGCCAGCGCCTCGGCCAGGCGCGCCTTCAATGCCGGATCGGTATCGGGATTGTCCAGCAAGTCGGCAATCGGCACACTCAGCGCCATGACCTCTCGCTGGCCCTGCCAGGAGTGCTGCACGAAGGCGATGCTGCTGCAGCCACCGAGCAGCAGCGCAGTCAACATCAGCGCCAGCACGCGGGTCATAAATTGGCCTGCAGCCAGTGCGCCAATTCACGCACCTGACCCTGCGGCTGGCGCGCCGGACTCCACAGCGCCAGCTGATTGGCCGTTTCGACAAAGCCCCAGGGCGCCAGCAACCGGCCGCTGGCCACATCATCGGCCACCAGCAACTGCGGCGCGATTGCCACGCCGAGGCCGGACAACGCGGCCTCAAGCAGATAGTAAAGGTGCTCAAAGCCCTGGCCCTGACGCAGGCGCCCGGGCGGCAGACCGCTAGCCCGGGCCCAGTCGGCCCAGGCGCCGGGGCGCGACAGGGTATGCAATAGTGCTTGCTCTAATAGCGCTGCGGCGGGTTGCTGTTCGAGCAGGGCGGCCCGGGCACAGCGCGGACTGAATACCGGACCGATCCGCTCGGGCAACAGCGGATAGACCTGCATGTCCGCCGGCCAAGGCGGCTGGGCAAACAACAGTGTGGCGCTGACCCCGGGCTTGCGTGGATCCATTTCACCTTCACTGGCAGACAGGTGCAGATTCAGCGACGGCAACTCGGCATTCAGCCGATCCAGCCTGGGAATAAACCAGCGGGCCAGCAAGCTGCCCGGGCAGGCGAGCAGAAAGGGTGCCTGGACCTGATCCTGGCGAATATCGGCACAGGCACTGCGCAATCCATCAAAGGCCTCGCGACTGGCATCGCGCAGTCGTTTACCGGCGGCAGTCAGCTGGATGCCGCGCCCGACTTTTTCAAACAGGCTGACGCCCAGCTCTTCCTCCAGGGTACGGATCTGGCGGCTCACGGCGCCGTGCGTCACATGCAGCTGTTCTGCCGCCTGGCTCACGCTTTCCAGCTGAGCAGCCGCCTCGAAAGCCTTTAACGCGTTGAGCGAGGGTAATTCACGGCGCATGTCTATAGGTCACTTTTTCTCACAGGTTGAGGCCATCTTATCGGTTTTTTTACCGTACCGCCTAGCCTAGTCTGATCGCAATCAAAAAGAGGCAACTGACTATGCAGACCAACACCACTTTCAGCCGCGGCGCAGACGCCCAGGGCCAGTTCGGCGCCTTCGGCGGGCGTTTTGTCGCCGAGTCCTTGATGCCGCTGATTCTCGATCTCGAGCAGGCCTTCAACACCGCCTTGGCCGAGCCACATTTTCTCGCCGAGCTGGACCGTTTTCAGGCCGAGTTCGTCGGCCGGCCGAGCCCGCTGTATTACGCCGAACGCCTGACCGAACTGTATGGCGGCGCGAAGATCTATTTCAAGCGCGAGGAGCTGAACCACACCGGCGCGCACAAGATCAACAACTGCATCGGCCAGGTGCTGCTGGCCAAGCGTATGGGCAAGACGCGCATCATCGCCGAGACCGGTGCCGGCATGCACGGCGTGGCCACGGCCACCGTGGCGGCGCGCTTCGGTCTGCCCTGCGTGGTCTACATGGGCGCCACCGACATCGAACGCCAGCGCGACAACGTCTCGCGCATGCGCCTGATGGGCGCCGAGATCGTGCCGGTGACCTCCGGCACCGGCACCCTGAAAGACGCGATGAACGAGGCGCTGCGCGACTGGGTGACCAACGTCGACAACACCTTCTACATGATCGGCACCGTTGCCGGCCCGCATCCTTATCCGACCATGGTGCGCGAGTTCCAGGCGGTGATCGGCCGCGAAACGCGGGTGCAAATGCTGGCCCGCGAGGGCCGTCTGCCGGACAGCCTGATCGCCTGCATCGGTGGCGGCTCGAATGCGATGGGGCTGTTCCATGCGTTCCTGGATGACCCGAGCGTCCAGCTGATCGGCGTGGAAGCGGCGGGCGAAGGCCTGCACAGCGGCAAGCATGCCGCCAGCCTCAAGGGCGGCGTGGCGGGCGTACTGCACGGCAATCGCACCTACCTGCTGCAGGATAACGACGGCCAGATCACTGACGCGCATTCGGTATCCGCCGGCCTCGATTACCCCGGCATCGGCCCGGAACATGCCTGGTTGCACGAGCAGGGCCGCGTCGATTATGCCGCCGTTACCGACCAGGAAGCACTCGACGCCTTCCATGTCTGCTGCCGCCAGGAAGGCATTATCCCGGCGCTGGAAACCGCCCATGCGCTGGCCGAAGTGGCCAAGCGTGCACCACTGCTGCCCAAGGAGCATGTGATGGTCGTCTGCCTGTCTGGACGCGGCGACAAGGACATGCCCACCGTATTGCGTCTGATGGAGGAGCAAGCATGAGCTCGCGTTTAGCCGGTCGCTTTGCCGACCTCAAAGCCGCCAACCGCGCCGCGCTGGTCACCTATGTCTGTGCCGGCGATCCCGATTATGACGCCAGCCTGTCGCTGCTCAAGCAATTGCCCGGGGCCGGCGCCGACGTCATCGAACTGGGCATGCCCTTCAGCGATCCGATGGCCGATGGTCCGACCATCCAGGCCGCCGCGGTCCGCGCGCTGAAGGCCGGGCAGAGCCAGTTGAAAACCCTGGAAATGGTCCGTCAGTTTCGTGCCGACGACCAGACCACGCCGCTGGTGCTGATGGGTTACTACAATCCGATTTACCGCTACGGCCCGCAAGCCTTTATGCGTGATGCGCGCGAAGCCGGCGTCGACGGCCTGCTGATTGTCGACCTGCCGGCCGAGCATGACAGCGAGCTAGGCCCGCTGGCCCGCGAAACCGGCCTGGACATGATCCGCATGGCCACGCCGACCACCGACGCCAAACGCCTGCCAGCCGTGCTCGACCAGGCCAGTGGCTTTCTCTACTACGTCTCGCTGAATGGCGTCACCGGGGTAGGGCAGGCAGACAACGCCACAGTGCGCGACGCGATTGGTGCGATCCAGCAGCAGACCGAACTGCCGGTATGCGTTGGCTTTGGCGTGCGCACACCGGAGCAGGCCGCGCGCTTTGCGCTGGATGCCGAGGGGGTGGTGGTCGGCTCCGCGCTGGTCGAACTGATCGCCCAGGCCGAGTCGCCAGAGCAGGGCGTCAGGGATGTGCTAAAGCTGGTCACGGCGCTATCGCAAGCCGTCCGCCAAGCCCGACACTAACCCGCAACGCCCCCCGGGAAGGCCGGGTTCCACCTCGGCCAACGCACTCGCCGCCAAGCGCCCAAGGTCGAGATGCAACTCGACCCGCCCGGCAAAGCAGCCCACAAC
>JAWOGT010000267.1:0-4719 GCA_046496585.1 Halopseudomonas sp. | reverse complement strand
TAGCCGGCACCGCCGAAACACCGATACTGACGGTTACTGAAATCGAAGCATTCTGAACGGTAAAAATCTTTTCTTCGACGGTCCGGCGAATGCGTTCGCCAAGAACTGCTGCGGCATGCAGTTCAGTGTGAGGCAGAATAAAGGCAAATTCCTCACCACCGTAACGGCATGCAATATCGACGTTGCGTGTTGAACTACTGAAGATAGCCGCCAGGGATTTAAGGATCTCATCTCCGGATTGATGCCCATGCGTATCGTTGATATGCTTAAAGAGATCTATGTCGCAGACAAGACATCCCAGCGGACGCTCATAGCGCACGCTGGCGCTGAATTCCTCGCAAAGGCGTTCATGGAAATAACGATGATTGTACAGATTGGTAAGGCTGTCCTTTTTTACCCTTTCTTCGAGGAGCGCGTTTTTTTTCTCAAGCTCATCCAGCAGGCGTTTCATCTTGACCTGCGTGGCGACCCGGGCAAGCAACTCCCCGTAATCAAAAGGCTTGACAATATAATCAGCTGCCCCTGTCTCCAGGCCCTTGATCTTGTCAATCGCTTCTGTGTTGCTCGAAACCATGACCACGGGGATATCCCGCGTGGCGGCATGATCCTTCAACCGGCGGCAGCACTCAAAGCCGTCCATTTCCGGCATCATGACGTCAAGCAGTATAACATCCGGGCAAAAACTGTCTACACATCTCAGCGCACTGATGCCGTTCGTAGCGGTTGCAACTTCATACTTCTTTTTTGTAAGCAGTTTGGTGGCAAGCCGGCGAATCAGTTCATTGTCGTCAACTACAAGTACCTTGCCCCTGCACTCTGTCATGTGCGCACCTGTGACTGTGTACGGCTATGATTCAAAACGGCTCTTTTCCAGGCTGATAGCGGCTGCCTGGCCTTGGATGCCCTCTTCGAGATAACTGCCGATTGCCTGGCGCGCGGCGACTATCAAAAAGCGCAACGGCTGGCGCGGCAACAACTGGTTTTGGAGCCGTGGCGCGAAGAAGCCCATCGCCAACTGATGCAAGCCCTGGCCGCGCTGGGCGAGCGCACGGCGGCACTGGCGCAGTATGAGAGATGTCGCGCCATCCTGGCCGAGGAGTTGTGCGTAGAACCGTCCCCCGAAACCAAGCATCTCGTCGAACGCATTCGTGAGGCGCGCCTGGCGCAGCCGGCCCAGCAAACGGCCGATACCACCGCGCGGCAGCGGCTGAAGATACCCTTTGCTGGGCGCCAGGCAGAATACGAAACGCTGATCAAGGCGTATCAGCGGGCGGGACAACAGGGATTGCAGCTGGTCACGGTGCAAGGCCAGGCGGGAATTGGCAAGACCCGCTTAACCGAACAATTCGCGACATGGGCGGCGACGCAGGGGGCCGATGTGCTCGTCGGTCGCTCCTTTGCCACCGGTGCCGGCCTCTCCTACCAACCCATCACCCACCTGCTGCGCCAGCGGCTGGAACGTGAAAACGCTCCCGAGGACTTGCTCTCCGATCTGTGGCTTTCCCAGTTGACCCGTCTCCTGCCCGAACTGCGAGAACGCTATCCCGACCTGCCTGAACCCACCCAAGACGAAAACACGGCCCGGGAGCACTTGTTCGAGGCGGTTACCCGCCTGATACAAGCGTTGGCCGCACGAAAACCGCTGCTGCTTTTGATTGATGACTGGCACTGGGCGGACGCCGCCTCGCTCGATCTGCTGCACTATGCCGTTGTGCGCTGTTCGGAAGCAAAGCTGCCGATTCTCATTGTCCTCACCTTGCGCCAGGAAGCGATCGGCGAGTCGCCTGAGCTGCAAAGCTGGCTGGCAAAGCTGAATCACGCGACAGATACCCTGGCGCTGCCGTTAAGAAAGCTCAGCCAACGGGACACAGAGCAACTCATTCAAACGCTGTTGGCGTCAGAAACCGATGACAGAGACACCCCATTGAGCCAATTCACTGCGTGGCTCTTTGCCGAAACGAATGGTCAGCCACTCTTTTTGACGGAGACGCTCAAAGCGCTGGTTGAAGATGGTCTGGTTCAACCCAATGCGACCAAAGCCCCTTTGTCCTTCGACTCACGCTCAGGAGGCACAGGGCAGACCGCCTGGCACATCGATTGGTCGAAGTTCGGTGAACGGGGGGCGAGCGGCCGCGTTTTGCACGGGGTGCAGGAGATCATTCAAGGTTGGCTGGCCCGGATACCACCCCAAGCGAAGGAGTTGTTGACGGCCGTCTCCGTCCTGGCCCAACATGCCACCTTTGGGCACCTCTGCCAAGTCGCCGGGCTGGAGGAAACAGAGGCCATCAACGCCCTGGATGACCTGCTGGGCAAACAACTGCTGCAAGAAGCAGACAGTGCCTTGACCCTACCTCATCACGACCCGGCCTACAGCTTCTCCCATCACAAGGTGAGCGAAGTTGTCTATGCCGAGGCAGGCGCCGCCCGCCGCCGGCTGCTGCACCGGCGCGCCTTCGCGACATTGCAGACGTCAGCGAGACCAGCCGCCGATTTGGCTCACCATGCCCTCCGTGCAGGGCTGCTGGCCGAGACCATCCACCATAGCCTCATCGCCGGCAACGAAGCGATGGCGATCTTTGCCGTTCGCGTCGCCATTTCCCACTATGAAACAGCGTGGCAACTGGCAGAACAGAAAGGCTGGCCGGCGACAATTTCCGGCGCCGACCGGCAAGCGCTCTACAGTGCTTTGGGCCGCGCCTATGAGCTAACCGAAGCCTGGCCCAAGGCGCAGAAGATCTATGAGGCCATGATTGCCTATGCCCAAACGCTGGGCGCCACCGCGATAGAATGTCTGGGGCTCAATCATCTGGCAACGGTTTACCTCAACGGTTTGGGCGATAGGCCCCAAGCCTTGCAGATTCTGGAACAAGCGCACCGGGTGGCCGAACAAAGCGGCGACAGGCGTGGGTTGGCCGAAACGGAATGGAATCTGTCCATGGCCGCGATTCAGGCGCAACATGCGAAACTGGCTCTCCATCATAGTGAACGGGCGTTGGCCATCGCCCATGAATTAGGCCATCCACACCTGTTGGCACGCTGCCTGACCGCAACGGCACAGGCTTACGCCTTCTTGCGCCAGTGGGACAAAGCACTGCCCTATGTCCTGGAAACGAACCAGATGTATCTGGCGGCTGGTGATCTCGTGCTGGCGGCCAACAGTCAGCGGGGGCTTGGCTTTTTGCAGATATTTTCGGGTCATCCCGCGGAGAGTTTAGCCACCTTACAAGAGTCTTTTGCCTTCAGTCAGCGCATTGAAAACCTGATCGGCGAGGCGGACAGTGCCTGGATATTGGCGCGTGCCCATCTGGAATTGGGACGCTATGGCGAGGCGATCAAGCTAGGCAGACAGGCTGTCGAGCAGACGCGGGCCGTGGGTCGTCCTTTGATCCATCTACTGGCACGGTCGGCGTGGGGCATCGTTCAGCGCACTGTGATGGATTGGGAAGGCGCCCAAGAGACATTGTTGGCGCTTTTTGAGCAATCACCAGCAGAAGGCGTGATCGGCTGGACGGACCAGGCCCCCGAATTGTGCGCGCTCTACGCTGCCGTTGGCGATTGGGAGCAAGCTTATGCGTATGCCAGGCAGATTACCCACCCTATGCACGAAGATCAGCCATTGCTCCCCTTCAACCTGACTGGTTGGTACGAAGCCGAAGCGCTGCTGCGCGGTGGGGATGGTGCTTTGGCACAGGCGGGCATTGCCCGTTTAGATCAGGCGGTGGGGAATAACAAGCGCTATCGCCTGGTCCTCCTGCGGTCGCAAGCCGTGCAGGCGCAGTGGGATGGGGATATGGAGCAGGTCATTACACACCTGCAAGCCGCCCTCGCCCTGGCGCAGGAAATGGATTTGCCGGGGGAAGCGTGGCCGATCTTAGGCGAGTTGGGCAGATTGTATGGGGAACAAGGAGAGAGGGTGCAGGCGCGGGAGGCGTATCGGCAAGCGGCCAAGATTATCCACCATTTGGCGGAGACGATTGATGAGGAGGCGTTGAGAGGGAGGTTTTTGGCCGCTGAACCGGTACGAGCTGTTCTGGAAATCAGTGAGATAGCTGAAAGATCGTAAACTCTACTTAAGAATTGGCTCTTGCGCACTTTTCGTGCCAGTGCGGCGCCACGTAAACTCGTTCTATGAATCAGCGTCTGTCTCCATCTTCAGGTGCGGAAGTGTTAGAAACTGTTTGAGAAGGGTCTTTCAGACGGGCGGGCTGTCCTGACATGGGACGGTTAAGCTGCGTCCCCGCCAGGCCGCCGACGAAGGCGATGATGGGCGGGAAACGATCAGCGCCAGGCTGAGCAGCATGGCCAGGATGCCGGTGATCATAAAATTGGGAACAAGGCTCATGGCCGGTTCGCAGGCATTTTTGGTTGCTTTTCTCATTTTTTACTCCGACTTGCTGCGCAGAAGTTTCTTCCAGCGTCGCTGGCGGTGACGATAGAACAGGTGGGCAAAGGCCCAGACGATCCCGGTCAACAGCCCGGCCTGGATTTCAATCTCATCGGTGTAGTGCAGTTTGCCTTCCCCAAGCGGATGAAACCGGATGGTGTGGTTCCAGACCGGCGAGAGCAGGCCACTTTCCTTGCTCTCGATCAGGTTGGCTTCCCGGTCTATGCTGGCAAGCGTGATGCGGTGCTCGCCAGCAGGCAGGAAGCCAAACAGGGACAGCCGCAAGGCATAAGTTTTGCCCACGACCCAATCGCTATCCAGTTCGCCGGGAACCA
>JAWOGT010000222.1:0-3918 GCA_046496585.1 Halopseudomonas sp. | reverse complement strand
CTATGTTGGCGACGGTCGCTTCCTGCATGCGCCCAGCAGCGGCGGCAAAGTCCGGGTCGACGATATGCAAAGCAACTTCTGGCAGCGCACCTACACCGGCGCCCGCCGCGTACTCAAGTAATCCCCCTCCCGTTGTCATGGACAGCCTCTCCTGGCGCAGCTAAGCCGGTTTGCGCAATATCACCACGTCATTAGCGACTACGTCCAGCTCGGCCTGCCAGTGCGCGGCCAGCCACTCAAAGGTGCTTTCGCTGAAGAAGCTGATATGCGTCGGATCATTCTTGTAATGCCAGGTAGCAAAGGCCTGTGGGCTGGTTACCCGTTTGGTCATCAGGGCTAACCAGCCGCCGCTTTTCAGACACTGCCACAGGCGTTCGAGCTCAATCCGCGGCTGGCCCAGATGTTCGACCACTTCGGTGGCGGTGATGAAGTCCCACTGTTGCTGGAATACGTCCTCGTGTGGGGCGTAATACAGGTCGTAGAGGGCGACCGCATGGCCCTGTTCGCCGAGCATGGCGGCCAGCGCCGGGCCCGGGCCGCAGCCGAAATCCAGTCCGCGACTGTTGGCGGGTAAGCGTTCCAGCAGCGGCTGCGCCAGACGCGACAGGAAGGCGCGGTAGCCCGGATCCTGAACATGATTTTCATGTTGGTCGTAGACCGCCTTCTCATCCTGCCTAGCCAGGTGCCAGGCGCGCGGGACATGCACCAGCGCACAGCCAGGGCACTGAAAATACGGGCGCTTGCCATCGTCATGGAACCAGTGTGCGGGGCTATCGCACAGCGGGCAGGCCGGGTGTGAGCTAAGGGTGAGTGCTGTCATCAATAATCCAGGGCAACCAGCAACAGGGTCAGGCCGTTATACAGGCTGTGGGCGACGACGCACAGGGCCAGTTGATCATAGCGCCAGCGCAACCAGCCAAGCAGCGCACCCAGGAGTGCGATGACCAGCACGCCGCCGGGGCTGTAAAAGCTGTGCATCATGGCGAAGATAAAGGTCGTGACCGGCACTGCCAGCCAGACGCCCGGGCGGGTCCGTTGCAGCGCCTTGAACAGCCAGCCGCGAAAGACGATTTCTTCGGCCAGCGGCACCCAGAGAATGGCGATGAACAGGCCGGCGAGCAGCCGTGGCCAGGGCAGATCCAATAGCGGCGTGATAGCTTGCGGCGGGCGCGGCGACTCGGGCTCCAGTGAACTGGGCAAGCGAATGTCCAGCCACCCGGCCAGCGAGTCGGCGCCCAGAACCATACCGAGGGCGGCCAGTCCAGCCAACAGCAGGCCCCAGCCTGACAGCCCACGGCCGAACAGCCAAGCGCAGGGCTGGCGTGGGGCCAGCAACCAGGCAATCACCAGGCTGCCGAGGATGACCAGGCCGGAAAACAGGGCATCCAGCAACAGAAACTGGGTGTCGATATGCCAGCGAATGCCGCTCCACTGCATCAGTTGCGCGGCGGCATAGTGGCTGAACAGCGCCAGCAGCGCATAAGCAATCGCCAGACGCACCAGGATCAGCGCGTCGTCCAATGCATGCCGACTATCGGTGGGCAGCGCGAGGTGGCGGATCATGCCAGCGGAGCAGTGCGGTTAATGCTTTCGGCAGCGGCAGATTGAGACGCGACGGGACGGCCTGATGGATTAGCGCGTTTTGGTCTGTGCATAAAGCTGTCCCGCATTTGCCAGTGGAAGGAACGCATCAGCCAAGGGTTGGCTTTCGGCCATAACGATGCACCAGTAGTGTTGCCTACCGGCATCATCGCTGATAAAGCGCTGGAAATCCCGCAGATCAGTGCTGCCTGGGCAGACCTGAGGTCAAATCCAGGCGGTGTCGATGTCGACCAGCAGCAGATGCCGACTATCGTCGATAAACAGCCCAGAGGTAATACAGTACTGGTTGGTGGTGGCATCGCGATAGCGGTTTGACAGAATCACCCGACTGTCCTGCCCGGCTTCGGCGAGAATCTGGTAGAAATAGGGACGCCATGACCAGTTGTGATCCAGGTAGCGTGGATCGGGTTGCCAGCTATTGTCGGTCCAGTCGTAGTTGGGTGAAATCTGCGTACCTTGGGCATCGCAGAGAAAACAGCGCAGTAACCAGGGATAGGCTGTTGGCGAAGGCAGGTCGGCGATTTTGCCACCCTTGGCCAGCCAGTGTTTAAGCTCGCTAAACAGCAGCGCCAAGGTCTTGCGCAGCTCCATCAGTTTGGCGCGCTCTGCCAGCTTGCCCAGGGCATACTCATCACGCATGCGTGAGAACTTGGCTTTTACCGCCTCTGCGGGCAAAAAGTTCTCGGCTGGGTGAGCGAACAGGTAGCCCTGCACGTAGCGGGCGCCGCATTCCAGGGCAAAATGCAGTTCCTGTTCGGTCTCCACGCCCTCGGCAATAATCCAGCAGCCACTTTTCTCTGCCATCAGCGCCAGTGCCTTGACGAAATCACCGCTATTGCCGTTGCCACTGGCGGCTTGCCGAAACAGCTGTATATCCAGCTTCAGAATGTCCGGCTCCAGCGCCAGGACCCGATCGAGCATCGAGTAGCCGGCACCAAAGTCATCTATGGCAATCCGTATACCCACTTCGCGGTAACGCCGCACAGCATCCTTGAGATCCTGAATATTGCCCTGCAGCTCGGTAATCTCGAACACCACCTGCTCGGCTGGCAAGCCGATTTCTTCAAGCAATTCCAGGCTGGGCAGTGGCTTGCCTGCTTCCAGCTGGCTGACCCACAGCGGGGAGATATTGATGCTGATAAAGCCTTCGGGGTTGTCCCTGAACGCTTCAAGCGCCATGCGCCGAATGCTGCGGTCGAGCTCCAGCAGGTCTTTGGCGTCGACGTTGGGGTCGGTAAACAGCGGGCCAGCGCTGGTAATGTTGCCTTCCTCATCGCGCAGCCTGGCCAAGGCTTCGTAACCGGCAATGCGGCCGGTGGCAGTATCGATCAGTGGTTGAAAGAACGGTAGTGGTTGACCATTGAACACAACGTACTCCAGATAAAAGAAACAATAAGCGGGTAGGCGTATGCAAGATTATAGCCAAGGGCTATGAGCCATCCGCCATTGCACGCTCAGAAGGCAGGTCCTCATTGTATCAAGTCGCGGTATGTCCCCTGTTGGTGCGCCTCATGCACCTTATTAGTGCCTGCGGTGGCGGCTGCGCGGTTATCTGGTGCATTGTTTTGGCGCAGAGCCGGCGAAGAACTGGGTGGATGGCGTTGTTATTATTACCTTTTTTTGTAGTCCGTGTAGTCCGTGTAGGGGCGCCGGTGGCTGTTGGCCTGTGCGCGACCCGCTACAAGCCATCCATGGGGCTCGGCGGCGCACATCCCTGTGCGCCGACGGTCGCGCACAGGCCAACAGCCACCGACGCCCGGATGACGCCGACCTAGCTGGCCGAAATACAACTTTCCACGTTCTTGAAGGGTTTCTTTGAGCCAACTCGGTGCTTGATTGGCGATCCTGACTTGGCCCCCTCCAGGACCGTCAGCGCACAGGGATGTGCGATGACGAGCCCCAGGGATGGTTCCGAGCGTGTCCTGGAGGGGGCCAAGTCAGGATCGCCACACACCACAGGACCGCAGGATCGCCACACCACAGAATCACCACGCCACGCCAGTCTGAGCCAATCGCTCTATGACATACCAAAGGGCACAAAAAAGCCCGAGCATAAAACTCGGGCTTTAGTACCGCCGAACTCAGTATTACAGTAAAGGAATGGTGTAATTAACGAGCAAACGGTTTTCATCGATGTTGCCAGCTACGTCGGAACGCACCATCGCGTTACGCCATTGCAGGGCAACGTTTTTCAGCGGGCCGGACTGGACGGTATAGGTAAAATCGATATCCCGTTCCCACTCCTTGCCAGTACCGGCTGCACGCAGATCGATATTGTCACCGCTGACATAGCGAACCAGGCCTTTCAGGCCAGGG
>JAWOGT010000200.1:0-4076 GCA_046496585.1 Halopseudomonas sp. | reverse complement strand
CTGAGGGCCTCGATGCCCACGCCGCCGGTCCCGGCAAAGAGGTCCAGGAAGCGGGCGCCGCGGACCATGGTGTCGAGGATGCTAAACACGGCCTGTTTGACCCGGTCACTGATGGGCCGCGTCTCGGTTCCGGGCACAGATTGCAGTTGGATGCCTTTGGCGGTGCCGGTTGTTACGCGCATGAGCCCTCTCTTTTCTGCTCGTTGCCTGCACCGGTTGGCGACATCCTTCTTTGTCCGGGGCTGGAAATCAGTGGTAAGCCGCAACCTGAATATGTTCACCCTGATCTCCATTGGTACCGGTGTGGCCCTGATCTACAGTCTGGTGGCCACATTGGCGCCGCAGATTTTCCCGGCTGCCTTCCGGCTGGACGATGGCTCGGTGGCGGTGTATTTCGAAGCAGCGGCAGTCATCGTGGTACTGGTGTTGCTCGGTCAGGTGCTGGAACTGCGCGCCCGGGAGAAAACCTCCGGCGCCATCAAGGCCTTGCTGGACCTGGCTCCCGCGACGGCGCGCAAGCTGGACGAGGAGGGCGGTGAGGCCGATATCTCCCTGGATCAGGTCAAGGTCGGTGACCGCCTGCGAGTGCGCCCGGGGGACAAGGTGCCGCTGGACGGTGAAATCCTCGAGGGCAAATCCAACGTCGATGAGTCCTTGGTGACCGGTGAGCCCCTGGCGGTCAGCAAGAAAACCGGCGACCAGGTGATCGGCGGCAGCATCAACCAGCAGGGCAGCTTTATCATGCGCGCCGACAAGGTAGGCCGGGATACCATGCTGTCGCAGATCGTGCAGATGGTGGCCAATGCCCAGCGCAGCCGTGCACCGATTCAGGGCCTGGCCGACAAGGTGGCGGGTTACTTTGTGCCGGCCGTGATCGTGATCGCCATTATCGCCTTCATTATCTGGTCATTCTTCGGGCCGACGCCGCCCATGGCCTTCGGCCTGATCGCTGCCGTGAGCGTGCTGATTATCGCCTGCCCCTGTGCGCTGGGTCTGGCCACCCCCATGTCGATCATGGTGGGTGTTGGCCGGGGTGCCCAGAGCGGTGTGCTGATCCGTAACGCCGAAGCCCTGGAGCGTATGGAGAAAGTCGACACGGTGGTGGTGGACAAAACCGGCACACTGACCGAAGGCAAACCGCAAGTAACCCAACTGGTTACGGCCGAGGGATTCAGCGAGGATGAACTGATGCGATTTGCTGGCGGCCTGGAGAAAGGCAGTGAGCACCCGCTGGCCCATGCCATTCTCGACAAAGCCAAGGCCATGGGCCTGACGTTGCCGGATGCTGAAGACTTTGATTCGCCGAATGGCAGAGGCGTGACCGGCAGGATCGATGGCCAGCAGGTTCTGTTGGGTAACCGGCTTTTAATGGAAGCAGAAGATGTCGATACAACGGACTTCGATGCCGAGGCTGACCAGCTTCGCCAGGACGGCGCCACGGTTATTTTCGCTGCCGTCGCTGGCAAAATAGCCGGCCTGCTTGCGATTGCCGACCCGATAAAGGCAACCACCGAAGCCGCCATCCTGGCCCTGCAGCAGGACGGCATCCGGGTGGTCATGCTGACCGGCGACAACCGTACCTCCGCCGAGGCGGTTGCCCGCAAACTGCACATCGATGAAGTGGAAGCGGAAGTCCTGCCGGAAGACAAGGGCAAGATAATTCAGCGCCTCAAAGACCAAGGCCGCATCGTGGTCATGGCTGGGGATGGCGTTAACGATGCGCCGGCTCTGGCAACGGCAGATGTGGGCATCGCCATGGGTACCGGAACCGATGTGGCCATTGAAAGTGCCGGTATTACCCTGTTGCGAGGCGATCTGATGGGTATTGTCCAGGCGCGCAGATTGTCTTTGGCGACCATGCGCAATATCCGCCAGAACCTGTTTTTTGCCTTTATCTACAATTCTGCCGGGATTCCCATTGCGGCAGGGGTGTTGTATCCGTTTTTCGGCCTACTGCTATCGCCGATCTTTGCCGCGGCCGCCATGTCGCTGTCCTCGGTCAGCGTAATAGTGAATGCGCTGCGTTTGAGGGTCGTCAAACTCGATCGGTAAAGGACGATATTCCGCCCCGCTGACAGGGAGGTAATATGAAGCTCAAAGGCTACCCCGGTGATGTGTTGCTCTTGGGGGTTTTTCTACTACCCGTCATGGTAACTGTCCCGGGGCTGCCATGGGGCGCTCAGGACAGGCTGTATTCTCTGGCGGAATTGGTCGGGGTTCTGGCCCTGTCAGCATTTTTGCTGGCGGGCATGTTGTCGGCGCGTATTCCCGGTACGGATCTGTGGTTTGGTGGGCTGGTGCGGGTCTGGACCCTGCACCGGTGGTTGGGTTTTTCGGCCTTTATGCTGGTGATGGCCCATGTGCTGTTGTTGGCGCTGGCCACCTTGTTCCTCTCCCTTGGCCAGAGTATCGAGACGCTGTTCCCGCCGCTCAGCCATTGGCCAGTCTGGATCGGCTGGGCAGCCTTTGTCACCATGCTGGTTTTCATCGCGCCTACCCTGAATTTTTGTGGCACCCTGCATTATCAGCGCTGGAAGCGCTTGCACCTGCTGTCCGCGCCGGCGCTGCTGTTGATGTTGCTGCATACCCTGATGCTGTCGTCCGTAGCCTGGGTGTGGTGGTGGTGGTCGGCGCTGGCATTCATGGCCATTGCCTGGCGTAAGGGGTTATCGCCGTGGCTGGCCAGGAAACCCTATGTGGTTGCAGCGGTCGATGTCCTTGCCCGCGATGTGGTGGAGCTGTGCTTGCGCCCCCGGGGCAAGGGGATCCGCTGGCGGGCCGGCCAGTTTGTGTATCTGACGCCGATGGACCGCTCGCTGGCGGCCGGCTATCGGGAAGAACACCCCTACACCATTGCCTCTGCCTCATCCTCGGGCGGGGACGAGCTACGGATTGGCATCAAAGCGGTCGGGGATGCCACCCGGGCACTGGTGAATATCCAGCCGGGTGCTGAAGTACGGATTGAAGGGCCCTACGGGGCTTTTTTTGATTCGCCTGGCTTTGAGACGTCCGTCTTGGAGACACCGGGCTTGGAAACGCCGCGCTCCGAGTCGCCAACACCGCAGCCAAAGCAGCTCTGGCTGGCCGGCGGCATTGGCATTACGCCGTTTGTGTCTGGCGCCAGGGACAAAATGGCCACGGCGGACCCGGGACCCGACGTTTGCCTGTTCTACCTGGCCAACCGGCTCGAGCGGGCCTATTACCTGGACGAACTGGTGCGGATTGCCGAAGCCTGCGACAGCTTTACCGTCTACGCTCACTACATGAGCGAGAACGGGGTCATCACCCGGGATTACCTGGCACAGCACTGCGCGGATTTCGCCGAGCGAGAGGTCTACCTGTGTGGGCCGCCGGGCATGATTACCCATCTGCACACCTTGCTTAGACACGCGGGTGTGCCCGCCAAGCGTATTCACACGGAGGCTTTTGATTTCCTATGACCAGTAACCGAATTGCCTATAGCGGATTTGTTGCCTTTGTCAGCGTGCTGCTCACTCTGGTGGTGGTGAACCTGGTGCAAAGCAGCCCGGAATCATCCGCCGCTAATGACAGTGCTGATGGCCAGACGGTTTATCGCCTTGACCAGGTGGCAGAGCACAATAGCGCCAGCAGTTGCTGGAAAGTGATTGCGGGCGTGGTGTATGACGTTACCGAGTACCTACCCCATCACCCCTCAGAAGAAGCCACCTTCACCCGCTGGTGTGGCACAGAAGCGACCTCCGCCTGGCAGGACAAGGGCGATGGTCGTCCACACAGCTCCCGTGCCACCGCGCGCCTTGAGTCTTACCGGATTGGTGTGATTCAGGGGGCTGAGTCTATCCCGGCTCCGGTTGAGACGGTGGCAGCTTCTGCCAGTACTGCCGCGAAGTCCGTCGATAGTCGTTCGGCGCAGATGATGCTGGGCCTGGCACCGGGCACTTATCTGGATGGTACTTACCGGGGCAATTTCATTGACCGTGGCCAGGTGCAGGTCAGCCGAGCACAGAGAGCCGTACATCATGATGCGGCGTGCGACGGGCGCGGCGCGGAATCGCCAGACCAGGCGTCCCGTGGCGGCCTCGAGCGCGTAAACATAC
>JAWOGT010000197.1:0-4331 GCA_046496585.1 Halopseudomonas sp. | reverse complement strand
CAATAAAACCGGCTGGGACAAGGACCAGGTCGATCTGTTTGAAATCAACGAAGCCTTCGCCATGGTCACCATGCTGGCGATGCGCGAACACGGCCTGGAGCATGCCAAGGTCAACATCTACGGCGGCGCCTGCGCCCAGGGTCACCCGATTGGCTCCACCGGCTCACGGCTGATCGTGACGCTGATCAACGCGCTGCAGAAAACCGGTGGCAAGCGCGGGGTAGCATCGTTGTGTATTGGCGGTGGTGAAGCCACGGCAGTGGCTATCGAACTGATCTGAGGTCAACTCACCGGCAGGCTGCCTGCAGCCTGCCGGGCTTTACCCTGCCCGCTTCAGAGCGAACCGCTGCCCAGCGGACGCGGCTGCAACCAGCGCTCCACCCAGCTCAGCAGCATGCCGTACAAGGGCACGAATAACAGCAGGCTGATCACCAGCTTGATCAGATAATCCACCGTAGCGATCTCCACCCAGTTCGCGGCCATAAACGGATCCGTGCTGTGCCAGAACGCCACCGAGAAAAACAGATAGGTATCCAGCAGGTTGCCGAGCACGGTCGAGACTGCCGGGGCGATCCACCACTGGCGCAGCTGCCGCAGGCGGTCAAATACCTGCACGTCCAGCAACTGCCCCAGCGCATAGGCGAGAAAGCTCGCCACGGCAATACGGAACACGAACAGATTGAACTCGCCCAGCGCCGACAGCCCGCCAAAGCGCGCCTCGTGAAACAGCACCGAGACCACATAGGACGCCACCAACGCCGGCAGCATGACCCGCGCAATCACCCGCCGCGCCGCGCCCTTGCCCATCAGGCGGACAGTCAGATCGGTGGCCAGGAAGATGAACGGAAAACTGAATGCGCCCCAGGTCGTGTGCCAGCCGAACAGCGTCATAGGCAACTGCACCAGGTAGTTGCTGACGATAATGATAAGAATATGAAACGCGATCAGACCGGCCACAACGGCGCGATTGACCGAAGAGGATATCAACGGCATGGGCTGTCCTTTTTAGGCTGAAATGGGGTGAGGGAACCCATCGCCGCAACCGACGTGGCTGCGCGCGGCCGGCATTCTAGCGTTTTGTTCCGCCAATGGCTATGCAGGCAGCCCGGCGGCGATCGATATCGGCAACGCGCGCTTATCGAGTAGCGCTGTTGCAGCCCCAGGCAACGGCCTGCCAGAACGACGCTGTAGGATACCGCTGGCCACCACCCGCTTGAGACAACGTAGCCTGGCCGCCTACCCCCCCAGCATCAGCGTGATCGCCAGCGTCATCGGCGTCCCCAGCGCCGCGAGCACATTCCAGGCAAGATAGGGCCCGAGTTTCGCCACCTGGTGGCCGTAGCGACGCGCACCGGTCCAGGCCACCAGTCCAGCAGCAGCCGGGAACAGGGCCAGCAGGCACATGGCCGGCAAAGCACCGGCCATAACGCCGAGCACCACCACCAACACCGCAGCCGTCAGCATCACGCCGTACACCCGGGTGGCGAAGCCCAGGCCGTAGACAATCGGCAGATGCCGACGCCCGACCTGGCGGTCCGCCTCCACGTCCGGGTACTGATTGAGCAGCAACAGGTTGTTGGCCAGGAAAAACGGCAGCAGCGAAACATAGGCGGCCGCCAGGCTGTAGTGCCCGGTCAGTACAAAGTGGGTGCCCACCACCATCAGCGGGCCGAAGGCGATACCCGGCGTCACCAGGCATAGCCAGGGGCGGCGGTTGACCCAGCCGGTATAGAGCAAAATAATGGCCACGCCGAGCAAGCCGATCGGCAGGATCGCCACGCCAAATTGCGCGATAAAGTACAGGCCGACAAGTACAACTAACAGCAGTGAAAGCCCAGCCGCCCAGCCAACAGCTGCTGCCGCAACAGGCCAGTTGAGCAACGCCCCACTGCCGCCACTGAAGGGCGTGCGCGTGGTGAGCGCATCCAAACCGCTATGGAAGTCCTGATACTCATTCAGCGTATTGACTGCGATATGCCCTGCCAGCGCCCCGAGCAACGCCAGCCACAGATTCGCCCAGAGCACTGCCTCGGCACCCAAAACGGCGGTCGCCACGCCCAACAGGACGCAGGCGGGCGTCAGCAGCAGAAAAGGCAAGCGCATGGATTGCAGGACGGCTCTCAGGGTCACGCTGGAATCTCAACACCAAAAACGGATAAAAGGGCGGGGCGGTATGGGTAAACAATACTACAGAGCGCTGACCTGCGGGGTCTTGCTGTAGATCAGCTCTGCTTCGACTATCGGGGCCTGCGTTGCGTAAACCAGGTTTAGCCATAAGGTGAAACACCAAGGGCTTCAGCTTCCCTACTGAACCCTGAGGCCGCCGTGCTGGTTAAGCTGCCTCGAAGTTCAATGGGTGAATGTCATCCAGATTGACGGTGTTCCGCGCTATCCAGAGATCATATATATCCTGCATGGCCAGCCAGCTTTCCGGTGTACGACCCAGCACCTTCGAGAGTCGCAAAGCCATTTCCGGGCTGATGCCACTTTCCCCTTTCAGCAACCGGGACAAGGTTGAGGGCGAAACGCCAAGGCCAGACGCGAGCTGTCGCGCGCTGACGCTGAACGGCTCCAGGAAAACCTCCCGGATGAACGCACCGGGGTGCGGCGGGTTATACATAGCCATCAGTGGTAATCCTCATAATCAAGAACATACGCATTGCCGTCGCGAAATTCGAATGTCATTCGCCAATTGCCATTAACCCAAATCGACCAACGGCCCTTGCCTTGACCCTTTAGTGGGTGGAGTCGAAAGCCTGGAATGTCCATGTCCTCGACCGACATTGCGGTATCAAGAGCTGAAAGCTGCATACGCAGTTTTTCGGCATGCTCAGCTTGTATTCCAGCCGTGCTGCCCGTTGAGTAGAACCGTTTCAGTCCTTTGGAACGGAAAGATTTAATCATGCCAGAAATATAGCATGTTGCGCACCACGCAACAGCGCTGTTTGGACCGAGCGCCCAACTTATGCTGCACCATTCACCCGCCGGCGACCCCTTGCCTTATTCAAACGCCTGTTCGACACTGATGCACTTTTCAGATCCGACCTTCAGGAGAATTCCATGAGCGATATTCGTTTTGACGACAAGGTCGTCATCGTTACCGGTGCCGGCGGCGGCATTGGCCGTGCCCACGCGTTGTTGTTCGCCAAGCATGGCGCCAAGGTAGTAGTGAACGATCTGGGCGGCAGCACCCAGGGCGAAGGCGCCAACAGTGATGCGGCGATGAAAGTGGTTGAGGAAATCCAGGCCGCTGGCGGCACTGCGGTCGCCAACCCGGACAATGTAATCGACGGCGAGAAGATCGTGCAGTGCGCGATGGACAACTTCGGCCGCGTCGACGTGGTCGTCAATAACGCCGGCATCCTGCGTGACAAGAGCTTTGCCAAGATGACCGACGCGGACTGGGATCTGGTCTACAAGGTTCACGTTGAAGGTGCCTACAAGGTCACCCACGCTGCCTGGCCCTTCATGAAGGACAGCAATTTCGGTCGCATCATCTTCACTGCGTCCACGTCCGGCATCTACGGCAACTTCGGCCAGGCCAACTACGGTATGGCCAAGCTGGGCCTGTACGGTCTGACCCGTACCCTGGCCATCGAAGGACGCAAGAACAACATCTTCGTCAACGCCATCGCCCCGACCGGCGCAACGCGCATGACCGAAGGCCTGTTCCCGGAAGGTGCTTTCGACAAACTCAAGCCCGAACTGGTCAGCCCGCTGGTGGCTTACCTGTGCTCCGACGAGTGCAAGGAAACCGGCAGCCTGTTCGAAGTCGGCGGCGGCTGGATGGGCAAGGTGCGCTGGGAGCGTTCGCTGGGCATCGGCTTCAACCCCGAGGAAGGCTATACCCCGGAAGATGTGGCCGCCAACTTCGAGAAGCTCTGCGACTTTGAAGGCGCCGTGCATCCGAAGGACAATATTGAAGCGCTGCGTGAATTGATGGCAAATATTCAGAAGTTCAGCTAAACGCAGCCGCAAGCTTCAAGCTGGTTGTGGTGTTGTTGGACTAGGGAGCCCGTACTGGTAAGCAGTGCGGGCTTTTTGGGTTTTGGGCCGGCGAAGCCGGCCTGTGTTCGAGGTGGAACTCGAACGTTCCCAGCACCCAGCATCCCGAATGCTGGGTGGGCCGCAGACGAAAAAGCCCGCGCCTGTGACCAGGGGCGCGCTTTTGCACAATCAGCTTGAAGCTTGAAGCTTGTGGCTTGTGGCTTGTCGCTTGCAGCTTAACGCTTGCCGCTGCCTGCGCAGCAGGCCTAGATGTAGAACGCTTCCAACGGCGGGAAGCCGTTGAATTCGATAGCGCTGTAACTGGTGGTATAGGCGCCGGTGGA